>JAGLZW010000034.1 GCA_023131225.1 Candidatus Bathyarchaeota archaeon
AAAATCATTCCAGTATAGTATTCTAAGCCTCGTGCAAATCCTGTTTCAATTGACATGTTGAATTTAACTCCGCTTTCTTTGCATAACTCAATGATTTGCTGCAGGTTATCTACTGCTGTAACCGGACTCTCATATTCCTCTAGTTTTTTCTTTACTTCAGTTAAGACTTTGGAAGCGTCTTTTCCCTTAGCTTCAAAAACCTCTTTCAGAGCTGATAAACCCTTTCTTGAAACGCCAAATTCTTCAGCGGTTCTAAGCGCTTCGTTCCACCGTTTGGCGTCTAATAGCTGCATCAAGCTATTTTGATGTTCATCTCTTACGCCTTCTTCAGACAGCAATCCACGTAGGATTCCTACGTGACCGATTTTGAACCAAAAATTAGAAAGTCCAAGTTTTTGCAGGAGATGGTTGGTGAGGGATAGAACTTCTACGTCTGCTTCAGGTCGGCTGCTACCGATAATTTCGAAGTTTGATTGCCAAAACTCTCGGTAACGGCCAAACTGTGGCTCGTCATACCTGTATAAAGTGCCTGTTGAGAAAAGTCTCAAGGGCTTGGGTTCGTTCCGCAATGTGCTAGCCATCAATCTTGCAATGGAAGCGGTGAATTCCGGTCTCAAGGCTAATTTTCGTCCACCCAGATCTTCGAAAGAATACATACGGGCTTTAATTTCTTCTCCGGACTTCGCGGTCAATAAATCATAATGCTCCACAAGCGGTGTAATTATTTCCTCAAAGCCGTGCAGGCCTGCAACTTTTTTTGCGACAGCCTCTACATACCTCAGTTTTTCTGCGTCTGATGGCAGAAAATCCCGCATTCCTCGAACAGTCTGAATTTTGGTCATAAAAGTTCCTCTATGATTTTTTCATGGTTAACTTTGAAAGAGTATAATAAACGATTTCTCCGCGGCGGTTCACAACCACCAAAACCAGCTTCTTTTTCAAGCTTTGAGCATGCTTCAACACACGAGCCATATGTTTTACCGAAATAGGCTTGCCTTCCTGAATCCCGAGAACGAGATAAGTGGCAGTGGCTTTTCCATACTCTCCCCTTTCGTAAACTCGAAAATCTATTCCTAACCCGAATCCCTCCCTCACCACGTAACCACGGCTTCTCAAATCTCGATAAATCAAATATTTCACCCAAACATTTTCATCCGCAAGCCCGAAACGATGCAGAAGCTCTTGGAAATCTAAAGCCTTACGCGATTTTCCTCTAAAAACTTCAAGTATTCCCTTGCTTTGGAGAAACAGGGCTTCGTAGAAACTCAAAGTCAATTTTCTATTTTCTAGTATTCCGTAGCCGCGAGAAGCGAAGTTTTCAAAACCGTCACTAGCTGACACTGTAACACCTTTTTTTGAAAGTGAGCCCTTAATCTTCTTGATTTCAGAATTCCGAGACTCTTCGACTTGCCGTTTCTTATCCTTCAAAGCCTTGTCCTGCCAACACAAACTAATAGCATACAAATTATGAGATATATAACTAGTCTTCAAGCAGTTGAAAGCTTTTGGAAATCAGCTGGTGAAAGGACCCCTTCTTCACAGATTATTGCGGTAACATATTTCATAGGCGTAACGTCAAAAGCCGGGTTAAAGGCAGGTACCCCTTTCGGAGCAACCTGCACACCACAGAATCTAACCACTTCCTCCGTACTCCTTTCTTCAACAACTACATCTCCTGCCAATCGATTCATGTCGAATGTTGACTTTGGAGCAGCAACATAAAAAGGAACCCCATGCTCGTGAGCTATCACTGCTATCGTATAAGTGCCAATTTTGTTAACCACCGCATCCTTCACTATCCTATCCGCTCCCACAACCACCTTATTGACCAATCCTTTACCCATAACATAGCCCACCATACTATCAGTAATCAAAGTTACAGGAATGCTGTCGCGAAGCAACTCGTAAACAGTTAGCCGTGCACCTTGAAGCAGAGGCCGAGTTTCCGTCGCAATGACCTTGATGCCCTTGCCATTTTTCCAAGCTGATCTTATAACTCCCAGTGCCGTCCCGTAGTCCACCGTTGCTAAACTGCCTGCATTACAGTGCGTTAGGATGGTGTCACCATCATCTAGGAGCTCAGAACCGTGTTCTCCAATTCTCCGATTCACATCAACGTCTTCCGCGGCTATTCTTTGCGCTTCTTCAACTATAACTCTTACAACGACCACAGCATTCCCTTCTGTTTTTTTCGCTTTCTCCATTACTCTGTCTATCGCCCAAAACAAATTCATAGCAGTAGGCCGAGTTGTTTTTAAAAATTGTGCAGAAGCACTAAGCTCTTCAATAAGCCTTCCTCTGTCTCCGGCCTTTGAATAATATGCTGTTAACGCAAGACCATAAGCTGCTGCTGCTCCCAAAAGTGGCGCTCCGCGAATCTGCATGGTTTTGATGGCTTTTACAACTTCATCGCAACTTGTCATTTTCAAAAGTGCTGTTTGATTAGGCAGCTTGGTCTGATCAACAGTCGTCACAACACCATCTTTCCATTCAATCGTTCTCATGCACAATCATCCCTACAGAACTCTATTATCGTTCTATTTGCCGAATACGTTTTTCGGGTTAAAGCAACTAAAAATTTCAACAACGTGCTGCAGTAGCGTTTTTAACTGCGTTTCGGAGGATTTACTTTAGTAACAACCTCTACAGGGCAACCTTTAGGCAGGTTAAGCCCTTTTTTCCAGTTTTCTCCAATGGCTATCAACGTGAAAATTCCAGAAAGCTCCGCTTTAGCTTTGCGAACGAGATTGATAAGTGCGTTTTGGGTTTCACCTGTTTTTATCATGTCATCTACTATAAGCACGCTGTCTCTTCGTTTGATTGCACTCTTAGGGATATACAGCGTCATAGTCACACCTGAATCTCTCAACACATATGTCTCTTCAAGAAAAGCTGGTACACCAACTTCTTTGTTCCACTTAGCAATAACGAGGTCAATGCCTAATTGGTTGGACACCATAGTTGCAAGAGGAATACCATCCACCGCTGCTGTTAAGACTTTAGTTACACGTCTTCCAGCGAAATTAGCTAGTGCGTAGTGGGCTGCTTGCCGTAAGATGTTATAATCGCTTATGATTTCTGTGTTGTCGAAGTATCCGTCGGTGTTGAAATGTATTTTTCTATGAAGTTCAACTTCTAACCCCACTATTTTCCTTAAGGTTTTCCAGAGTTTGTGGGTTCTTGCCAAGTTTGGCAGAACATGGCCTTTTGCGTATCGACTGAGAACGGTGACTGGTAAACCGGTTTTAGCTGATAACTCGCGGTAAGTGTGCTGACGCTTTGCAGTTCGAAGCAACTCAATTGTCATTAGGCGCAATTTCAAATCTTCTGCATGAGTGCTCATCTTTAGCCCTTCTATAAACATTAACAAGTTAAATATTAAGGTTACAGTGACTTATTTTTGAGTCGATAAGATTCAAAATTTCCATCTACCTTAAAACTTGGCAACTGCCAACGATTACGCTTATACTGTGGCGGGCCCGCTGGGATTCGAACCCAGGGTCTCCGGCTTAGAGGGCCGACGCGCTTTCTGTTGAGTAATATCCAGGCTACGCCACGGGCCCCGCTGGTACACTAGAAGGAGTATACAAAATATAATTCTTTTACTGTAGTGTGAAAAGTTTATGCATCTGCCTTCCAAGAAGGTGCTAGGTTTCGCATGATGTCTTTCTAAGAAAGTCTGAAAGAGGATATGAGTTTTAAGCCATGGCCTATCATCATAGATTTGGAATAATGTCTCCTAGTTCATAGAAGAATCTTACTATATTCTTTTTTAACTTGTTTTCTGTATAAGTTATTTTGGGGTGTAAGTTCAAGTCTTTACGTTTCTCTTTTCTCCCTTCTCTTCGGCAGATTAGAATGAACAACATGAACTTACACTCTACCTAAGTATTTATGTAGACTCAAGACTTAAATCCCGCAAGTCAAAACTTGTATATAGGGGAAGGTTATGTCAGAAATTCATCAAATTCCCATCCCCCTGAGTAATTACATCCGTCTTATAGAAAGAAAAAAGAGTCCATATTATGATTTGGCACTCTATATTCTAGCAGACATGGAAAAAACCTTTAAAAAAAGCCCCCACGCCAACATCATCTACGCGATTAATCCGAGACGGTTGAAAGAAGAAATGGAGGCGGAAATCCCAAGCGAAAAGCTGACTCCCATAAATATAGGTCGCACTATTTTAGCGCTTTTGTATAGAAGCAACCTGCGAAAGGGCGAAGATTATTATGTCACAACTAGTTCAGGTGGACGTAGGAACTATCACATCAAAGTAAACCGCAGCGTTTTGTCGACGCTTCAAATGCATCTCTAGCGTTTTCTATTCTATGTATATTCCTGGCCTGAACGGCTTTGCTAGCTGGGCGCGTTTTTTAGGGTCATACCGCCGCATGTCATCTTCTACATAAACTTGAATTTCAGCGTTCAATTCTCGCTTGAGGAAATTTTCTGCTTCTCTTAATACTGCAGCCTCGTTTAGCATACCGATAGACAGCAGCGTTTTTTTTCTATTCAATTCTCTATTCAATTCTATTCGGTTATTTTCGTCAATGATTTGGGCGACAAACTTGGAGATTTTTTTAGCAATCTTCTTCATTTCTTCCTCTTTCATCAATTCTTTCATCAAATCACTTTGAGTAATATGTTCTTTTTCTAGAGATGTTGCTAACGCCTTTTGGTACACTTTCCATTTCCACTGCGCTGCAGTGTAATAACATATTTTCTTTGGAGTTATTTTTGTTGCTCGAATTATGCTTATTGTGTCATTCAGTGCTGATTTGATCAAAGTTTCACTTTCTTCTGCAGCGGCACTGACTTTGCTTTTATCGTATTTAGGCCATCTAGTCGAAGAGACAAAGTTCTCTTCTTTCATCTTATTCCAAATTTCCTCGCAAATATGTGGCATGAAAGGTGCTAAGAGCCGCACCCAGATGTTCAAGGCCTCTAGTAAGACTTTGGCTTTCATGTTGCCTTTTCTTCTGGAATACCAGCGGAAGTCGTTCCAAACTTCAAAGAAGGCATTCTCCACAGCAGTACGAGATTTCAGCACTTCCATACTTTCAGTGACTGCGTTTATTCTGTGCTGTAGCACGCTGAGTAGCCATCCTTCCAACTGCCCTGTTTTTTCATCTCTTGCTTCCGCGATTATAGTTGTAGCTAGTCTGTAGAAGGATTCAAGCTTGTTTCTAGCATCTCGAATGTTTTCACTTCTCCAGTCTGGATCGTCCATGCCTTCTGCTCCCAACAGCAACGCGCACCGTGTAGAGTCAGCACCATACTGGTCAATGGTGCTTCGGAAGGTGACAAAGTTGCCTTTTGACTTGGACATAGGTTTTCCTTCAATCATTAGCATGCCATTAGCTCCTATCATCTTTGGCCAGTGTTCGGGTGGGAAGAGGGCTACATGTTGAAATAGGAAAAAGGTCAAGTGGTTTGGAATCAATTCTTTTGCGGAGTTTCGCATGTCCACTGGATACCAATAGAGAAACTCGTTTCGCATCGACTGCAAAACTTGATTATTTAGTTTGAACTTGAGGGCTACAGAATCTGAACTGCCTTTTCCATAGAAGATGTAGTCAAAAACTTCTGGTGCTAGTTGTTCCGGGGTTATGTTGTGTTGTTTGATGTGTTTGTTGATAGTGTAAAATGCCATGTAGATAGTGGAGTCGCTTAGAGTTTCTATTATCCATTCCTTTTTCCAAGGTAGCGGTGTCCCTAAACCGCTTTTACGGGCGCATGGCCAGTCTTTCAGCCAGTCAATGGTACTGAAGAACCATGGGGAGGCAGTCTCAGGGCAGATTGTGGTGCGGTTCAGTGCTTCTTTGGTTCTATTCTTCCATTCTGAGTCGCTGTACTTTAGGAACCATTGCCCCTCTAGCACTTTGACGATGCATGGCTTTAGACATCTACAAATGACAGGTTGAGGCAGATCATACATACTGTCAGCGACATTCTTCTTCCTTAAGTCGTTGATGAGTGTCTCTTTTATTTCTCGAACAGTTTTTCCAGCGTACTCACCACAGACTTCTTTTAAGAATCCGCTATGAAATTCTTTTTTGTATAACAGTTTTGTGGCTTCTTCTGCTTTGGGGTCACATTGGTCTTTTATGCCTAGTTGATTTACAATTTCTATCGCGGGGTGTTCGCCGAATCCTTCGACGCGAATCATAGAGATTGGCTGAATCGCTTCTACTTTGGATGGCTCGATGCCAAACTCCATTAGGGAAGCAAGGTTTTGCTGCAAATCTTTTAATGCTAGCCAGTCAGCTGGCGCATGAGCTGGAACACTGTACACCACTCCAGTTGCATGTTCTGGGTTAACGAACCACGCAGGCAAAATAGGTAGTTGCTTTTCAGCTATGGGGTTTGTAACGCTTTTCCCTATGAGTTCCTTTCCTTTAAAGCGACGGATAATAGTGATTTTTCGTTTTTGTTCTTTTAATTTATCTGCGGCTGTTTCGCTGATTATCCATTTCTCTCCGTTTACTTTTGCCTTTACGTAGTTTGCGTCTGGATGGAGCCAAATGTTTGTTACACCGTAGATTGTTTCTGGTCTAAAAGTGGCGGCTGGCAAGTAGGCGTCTTCACATTTGAATTTAATCAACGTGTATTCTTCTGGTGAGACTCCTTCGCCTTCATGGCGGTCATGGTCGCCAGTGGGACTTTTGCAATGGGGGCACCAGACTACTGGGTGGGTTCCTTTGACAACATAGCCTTTTTCGCGGAGTCTTTTGTATTGCCACTCGACGAATCTGCTAAATTGGGGTGAGGTTGTTTGGAATTCTCTTCGCCAGTCAATAGAAAATCCGGCACGACGAACCGTGTTTCTGTTTTCATTAGTATAATACGAAGCCATATAAACGGGGTCAACGAATCTTTTCAGATTTTCTTCTGAGACGCCGTCGATTTCTCGTAACGCCCTAATAAAATCTTTGTCTCCCAGCTTTATACGTTCGCTTGCACCTGCTATAGTTGTTCCAGTCCAGTGCCACGCCCACGGAAACAAAACGTTGTAACCTTGCATCCGCTTAAACCGCGCATAAGCGTCGACTCGTGTTGCTGTAAAAGCGTGTCCAACATGAACTGGCCCGTTCGCGTATGAGTAAGGAAAGGTGACAAAGCATTTTTTCCGCTCGGGGTCTGGATCTGACTCAAAAATTTTTGCTTTTTCCCAAGCTCTTTGCCATTTGGCTTCGATTTTGTGTAAAAGTTCCATGAAAGTTTCTGGATTAGGCAGCGTAGTATTAAAGGTTTTGTCAGTTTCTATTGAGGAATCGATCCCTCATTTCTCAAGCACCACTACACAAGTAAGCACAATAGCTTTTATCTATTGTGGCTTTTTCTTCAATTGCTGTCTCAAAACTTCTTCAGCTTTCTGAATTGCATCGCCGAGTTTGTTGAGTTTTGTTCCACCGCCTTGAGCAAACTCTGGTCTGCCGCTGCCTCCGCCGCCTATTATTTTTGCTGCTTCCCCAGCAATCTCACTTGCATCTACACCTTTCTCAACCGTTTTTTTTCCGGCCATTACAACAAAGCGTACAATTTTTTCGTTTTTACCGTAAAACAGTATGATCGCAGAAGGTTCTTTTTCTGTCAGTTTATTTGCGGTTTTTATCATGCGGTCAACATTAAGTAGTTCAAATTCCTGTATTACAAGCTTTACAGCATCAATTTCTTTGGTAACAGCTTTTTGTTCTAAACCTTTGCCACTTTCAAGAACTGCAATTTCTTCAATAAGGCATTTATTTTCACCGCGGATGTCCTTGCATTCTCTGAGGAGTCGTCTAGTGGTTGGCAGAAGTTTTTCTAATGGAGCATCCAACGTTTCAGAAAGTTTCTGAAGTAACTCTTCTTTCTTCTGGCTGGCTTCAACCGCATAACGTCCAGTGGTGTAAACTATACGTTCTACGCCGTCTTGAATTCGCTCAGTGTGAAGAATTTTGATGAACCCAATTTCACCTGTGTTCTTTACGTGGGTTCCTGCGCACGCTTCAACTTCCCAATCACCCACTTTGACCACACGAATTTCGTTCCCGGGCACGGCGCCGCCTTGGTAAAGTCTAAAACCATGCTGTGCTTCGGCTTCGTCTCGTGGTAACCATGTAGTTTCAACTGGGATGGTGTCGATTACTGCTTGGTTTGCTAGCATTTCAATTTTGTTTATTTCTTCTGGGGTTAGTCGTTGATAGTGAGATATGTCTAGTCTTGCCTGTCTAACGTTTTTCTGAGTACCTGTTTGCCAGACATGTTGACCGAGAACTCTTCGCGCCGCTCCCATGATAAGATGGGTGGCTGTGTGTGCCATCATGAGATAACTCCGCCTTTTCCAGTTTATCTGTCCCTTGACTTTTTCACCTTCTTTTGGTACAGTGCCTTTCACGACGTGAAGGATGACTTTGCCAACTTTCTGAACATTCACAACCTCTGCTTTCTTTCCATCAAACTCTAAAACGCCTTTGTCTGCTGGTTGCCCTCCACCTTCTGGATAGAAAATCGTCTGCTCTAGAATCACTTGATTGTTGTTTAAGACGCGCAGAACCTGGGATTTGAATTCGGTCTGATATGGATTTTCATAGTAAAGTCTGCGGGTTTCATGTAGGTCAGTAACCAAGCTAAGTCTTTCATCAGTAACTATTTCCTTTGGAGGTGCTTGGAGGTGTCGTTCAGCTACCATTTTGTAAAAGTTATCAGGAGTCTTCACCTCTATTCCCTCTCTGGCAGCAGTATCGCGTACTGTTTCGGGTGGAAGCCCGTGAGAATCGTAAAGCTCAATCAAGGTTTCGGTGGGAATTCGCCATTTTCCTTTCGACTTCAAGTCTCGTGCGATGCGCTTTACTAGGGTATTACCTTTTTTCAATGTTTGTTCGAATTTTCGTCTTTCCACCGAGAGCATTTCCAAAATCTCGTCGTGCATTCCTTTGAGGTGAGGAAAGTCCAAGGACCATTCGTTGATCTGCAAGTCTATTATGTCGTCTAGGCAGTTTTCAATGCCGAGGGCTTTTAGCAATCGGTATGTGCGGCGAATCATAAGTCTGGTCAAGTACCCTTCTTGAACGTTGGAAGGTACAACTCCTTCTGCAAGCATGAAGACTAAGCTTTTCGTGTGGTCTGCTACTGCAAAAGCATTCTCTATTGGTTGAAGGATTTCAGCTAGTTTGGACGCGGTCATTCTAACATATTTTGCTGCTTGATTCCAAGAGTTCCCTCTTTGGGTAGATTCTTCGAGACTGAAGGCACCTGAAAACTTTGCCACGTCAGCTAACAGTTTAGAGTCAATTTGGCCTATGCCTGACATCTTGAAAATAGCGTCTAGAATCTCTCCGTAGATTGCGTGAAACCCGCTTATAGTGCCCTGTGATATCCATGTGTAACGCTCAATACCATAGCCTGTGTCAACCGTTCGAATGGGCAGCTCCAGAAATTTGCCATCAACTACTTTGAATTTCATGAATACCAGGGTTGCTAATTCGAGCCCGCACACAACGGTTTCCAAGTCGGGTCCTGCGTTACCCCCGCCGATCCACACGTCTTCCTTGTAAATTACCTCTTCTGAAGGTATCCCCAGTTCCTTCGTCACAAATTCGTGGTGATACCGGACGGTTTCATCCTTCCAATAAATCTCTTTATTTGGATAGTTGAAAGCGTGGTGCCCGCCCATTTCAAAGATGGTGAGGTGTCGACCGAAAGTAGGACCTGTGTTGTCAATGTCGACTAGGCGGATGCAAGGCTGACTAATAACAAGGGGGTTTGCTGGTGGCGGAACTATGCCGTTCGTTACGTAGGGTTGAAAATCAACTATGCTGGCGCTTGTGAGGTATAGGTCGTCTCGCCACCGCGCCACCACGGGATAAGGCTTCATTCTCTTGTGCCCGCGTTTCTCAAAAAAGGATAGAAAGGTCTCCCGCATTTCCCGCAGAGTGTAAGCCCTTCGGGCTGGCGGGTTATTTATGAATGTATATGAGGCACATCCTTTAGAGGTGGCTTCTCCACAGGTTTCCATGTCAGGGATTTGTGTCCAGAAGTATTCGCCACATTTCGGGCACAATTTCCTCTCGTAACCTTGTTCGTCAAAAAATGGAACATGATACTCCTTTTCGGGAAAGCGTTTTTTCAACCTTAATCCCTCAGACCGAAAGTAAACTCAAAGACTCTTCACATTAAGGTTTTAGGAATCATTTAAACTATGTGTGTGAAAGGAAATTTTCCAGCGAATATACTAAAGTTGTAGAATGGAAAGGTAAACATGAAGGGCGAAGTGACTGTTTATCCGAATAATGCTCCAAGTCCTTCAAGTGCTGCTTCTTCTTTCTCCTTCTCTTCCTCTTCTGCCTTTTTCTCTTCTTTCTTAGCTTCAGGTTTCTCCTCTGTTGCAGGTGGCGCGGCAGGTGTGGCAGCCATCATTGTTGGTACAGTTTTTGTGGCTTCTTCTATGTCTACTTCTTCCAACGAAGCAACCAATGCTTTCACTCGGGCAGGATCTGTATTGATTCCCGCTGCCTTCAACAGTTTTGTCACATTTTCTTCGTCTACTGGTTTTCCAGCGTTGTGCAAGAGCAGCGCGGCATAAACGTATTCCATCTTCTTTTCACCTCTTACTTTTTCTACACTCTTCCTTTTCAACCTTTATGGGCTTTTTCCTTAACCATGTCCAAACGAGCTTTTAAGCTTAACATCTGACTGTAAGCTTTCCTAAGTATATCAGCCATCGTTTCCTTTGTAGGTATGTCCTCGTTTATACTTAGTCTGTAAGCATCTTGATGAGCTTTCTGAAGTAGAAACTCAATGTTGTCTGAAGTGGTGTAAGCGCTATTTATCGACAAATAGAAAGCATATCTGTGGGCTTCCTCAAGAGTCTTTCTGAATTCGTCAATGTCTAAACGCAATTGCTCCTTAGTTATTATTGCGCCATCGTCGTAGACTGCATTCAAAATAAGCCCAGCTTCAACCGGTTTTATACCTAGCTTTGATAACACGGCAGCTAAACGTTCTGAGATAGTTTCGCCTTCTTTCACCACTAACGTATCCTTATTTATCCAGACACTTCCTGACTCTATACGAGTCTTCAAGCCCACCGCGCCTAACTGGCTAATTATGGGTCCCGGTGGCTGTCCAGTGTTTCCTGCTGGAACGATAACATCAAAAGCAGCTACATCGCCAGTTTTTGCTGTAGTTTTCACTTTGCTCTTTTCTAAAAGCAAGACAAGTTTGAAGGGATTAAGATTTGTGAACAAGTAAATTGTCGAGCCAGTTAATTGGCCTTCTAGCTCATCCAAGTTTGGCTTATCTTTAGACTGAGCAATTGCACGCTTCATAAGAGTGTTCTTGATTACTCGAAGGTAGGCATCACGTTGCAGTTTTTTCCGAAGTTCTTGCAGTTGGGCAGCACGCACTTTCTGCAGATTAGCCAACGCAATAACTTTGTATTGTTGTATAATGTCCTCTATCTCTTTGATTTCTTTGGCTTTTTGTTGTAGTATTTGGCGTTGCTGTGTCATTGTAAGTTCCTTCTATAGTTTGATTTTTACAATTGGACCCATAGTGGTTTTCAGGCAAATTGTCGTAATGTTTTTGAGGCCTCTTTTAAGTTTTCCCTCAAGTCTCCTCACTACAGTCATTATGTTTTCAGCGATTTCCTCGTCTTTCATGTCTTCTGTGCCTATTGCGCATTGAAGAATTGGTTGACCTCGAAGTTGTATGCTCACAGTTTTCTTCCATTTTTCAATTTGTGTTTTGATGTTCACCGTAGGAGGAACAGGTTTTGGCATCTTACCTCTAGGCCCAAGAGTTGAACCTAAGGTTTTTCCTACTAGAGGCATCAGTGGAGCTTCCGCTATGAAAACATCATAGTTATTCGCTAGCTGTTTTTGTCGTTTTTTATCAGTGGCCAAGCTTTCAAGTTCTGCATTACCTATAACAAGTTCGGCGCCAGCTTTCTTGGCCTTGAGTGCAAGTTCTCTAGTTGCGATTACACATACTTCTACTTTCTTGTTTGGTGCGTGAGGGAGCTCTATTGTTTCCCGAATCTTTGCCTCAGGCTTTTTCATGTCGATATCGCGAAGATTGATGATTAATTCAATGGATTGGTTGAATTTCTTCTTTTCAGACCGTTCCCTAACTTTTTTGATCGCCTCTAGAATCGTCTTTGTGTCCAACGACATTGCCTAGGCCTCGTGCCAAATCTCGTATAGAAACCCGTTATAAAAAGATTGTTACTGTTCTTTCTCGAAAAGAGAATCATATTTGCCTTCATCTATTTCTCGCTGCACTTCCCGCGGATCTCTGCCTTCCACTGTTACGCCCATACTGACACAGCTACCTAAAACTTCTTTAGCTGCTAGCTTAAGCGACTTAGCCAATAACTCCGGTCTTTTCTTCTCAGCGAGACTAGCCACTTGCGGCATGGTAAGATTGCCCACTTTCTCCTCTTTTGGGCTACCTGAACCCTTCGAAATCTTCAATGCACTCACGATTAGCGCAGAAGTGGTAGGAGTGCCTACAGTGACCTCAAACTCTTTAGTCTCGGGGTCGACAGAAATCTTGACAGGAACTTTCATTCCAGCGTAGTCCTTCGTCAGCTCGTTGATTCTGTTTACTATGGTCAGAACGTTAACACCTAATGGACCTAAGGCAGGACCCAATGGTGGTCCAGCAGTTGCTTGTCCACCATTTACTAATGCGTTAATAATTTTCTTTTCAACCATCTATTTCGCCTTCTTAGTTTTTTCCACAACTTTGACATAATCTGCATGAACCGTTATGGGAAGAGTGAAAGTTGCTTCTAGAAGTTCGAGGATTACTTCACTCCTTGTTTTTTCGATACGAGTAATTTTCGCTTTCATACCTTTGAAAGGGCCACTGATAATTTCCACAACGTCGCCAGCATCCAATTCTTCAATAACGGGTTTAACTACAATATATCTTTCAACCTCGGAAAAAGTAACGATTCCTGGAACCCTAGATCTGACATGTTTAATTCCGGCAATTGCTTCTTCAACAAAATGCGGGCCTTCAGCCTCTACAAACACGTAACCTTTCAACATCTCCGGTACCAGAACCGCTTTAACCGGCAACTTGGCACTTTCAATTCTTATAGCAATTAAATTCGCCACATTCTTCTCTTGCCCGGCGGTGGTGCGGATAGCGAAAACAGAAGTTGAAAATGTTTTTTCTTCAGCCATTCTCAGTTCTCCATTCATTATAACCCTTGCAGTACAAAAGAAATTAGTTTGATGACAAACCCTACTGCACCTACTGCTCCAATGCCTAATAAACAGATTTTCGTCGATTGCCAAAGCTCTGATCTACCTGGCTTTGTGGCTAACTTTAGCAATCTACTAATAGATTGAAGGAAAGATTTTATACCCAAGGTTTATCGCATTGTCAAACATGAGTTCTCATATAAAAGGAAATCGCACAATGGATGATAGGTGGTTACATCATTCATGGAAATAGCCTATGCTTAGGGTTTCTGAAGTAAAGGGAGAAAAGTTATTACAATAAAACACCATTGTAAAAGCTACGGATTGTAAACTCGCTTTTAGAGGAAACGCATAGAATTGAGTGCCACAAACAAGAGGATTGCACTACAGCGAATTCACAGACTTTTCAGGCTTGCTAAAAATGTTATTCATGAAGACGAGAAATTGGCACAACGCTACATTTCTATTGCCCGAAGAGTCTCTATGGCGTCGAGAGCTCGTATTCCACGAGAATATCGGTGGCAGATTTGCAAAGGCTGTAAAAAGTTTATTTTGCCCGGTGTTAACTGTCGTGTGCGTATTCTGCAACGCAGGGAGTCCCACGTGGTCATTACTTGTGGCTACTGTGGTAAACATACGCGGTTTCCAATGAAAGTTGGGGAGAAACAGAAAAATGATAACACCAAAAATGAGACGCAGAATTAAGCGTGAGTTGAGTGCTGAGGGACCGACAGTTTGGATTGGAAAGAATGGAATCTCGCAAGAAGTTTTGGTTGAGGTAGATGGGCAGTTGGAGAGAACGGAGATGGTGAAAGTGAGGATTCTGAAAGCTGCGTTGGAAGAGAATAATGCTAAGGCGATTGCAGACGAGATTGCTCAGCAAACCGAGTCGGTGCTTGTAGAGGTTAGAGGTCACACTTTCATGCTTTATAGAAAGAAGAAAACATGATAACAAGCACAGCATATTTGGATTGGATTTATAACGCTTAACTGTTACTTCTGAGTTGTTGCTCTATTTCCTTAATCGCTTGCGTTGATGGTTGCATTGGAAAATTGTATAGAGGACCGCTTGGTTTTTCGTTGTAGTATGGACGGTTGCAGTGGGGACAGCCTGAGGTCAAGAATGGTGTTCCGCTTCGAATGGCATCTTCTAACTGTGTTTGTGAAACTCCGAAGTTAGTGATGTTGCCTTTTTCGTTGAAGCCCATTTTTTCAAATATTGTCTTTCCTTGTACTATTAGATAGCGGGCGAGTTGAATTCTCCTGTAGTGGTTTATTGTCGGTGGAGAGTTATGCTCTAGCGCTGTTCCATGTATAGGTGTGAAGGCGAAGAGTGCTGGGTAGACGCTATTGTCTATGCACCATTGAATAGTCTTTATCATTTCCTTTTCTGTTTCACCCAAAGCTACGATGAGATGGGTGCTTGCTTTACCTTTGCCAAATACTTCTACTGCTTCCAGTAATGCATCATGCTGTCTATCCCAATCATATGGGCCATCTGCGGAGATGCCTTTGACTTGGTTGAAAATGTCTTTTGTTGCTGCGTCAAGTGAGATCCCGATTCTTTCAACACCAGCCTCCCTCAGTTTTTTCATTTCCTCTTTGTTCAAAGGCTGACAGGAGACGGATATAGGAGCCTTTGTTCCACGAAGCTTAATTTCCTTGACTAAGGCTAAGACGTCCTCTAGAACAGTGGGATAGTTTAAGGCTTGAATGCAGACTCGCCTTATCTCTCCTCTGTGCGCAGAAGTTGCCAATTCGGACAATACTTTTTTCGTCGTGAGAGCTGGCCAAGTAACTCTAGAAAGCATGTCGGCACGGGTTTTACTGCTTCTTGCTTGCGCGCAGAAGCCGCAGTTTGCTGTGCATTTGCCCTTAATGTGGGTGAGGAGGTATGCGGTCGTTGGCTTGGTGTTTAGAAAGCCTTCCATCAAACGTAATGTTATGGCCGAGCCAGATGAGACTCGAACTAGGTTGGGTAGAATTGATTTTCCTGTTCTGGTTTGGTCGAGTTTCTCTGGTGACATCGCTTCTCTACAAATCGTCTGCCAAGTATTTTAGGTCAAAAGGTTTCATCTTGTATCCAGATTTTATGCTTACGAGGAATGATTCGAAATCGCTTACAATATTTCCCCAATTCAAGGCGAAGGTTCGCATAAAGTCGCTGTATCGTGAGTAGTTTTTGTGAAATGATACCATAATGATGTCCTTTCCACATCCTTCACCGTCCGCGGCGAAAATTATGTTTTGATGTTCATTTGTCCATTCAGCTGCGTGTTGCACTATTTTCTCAGCTTCATCAGCCGATGGGTAAGATTTTATTTTGATAAAGGTGAAAGCCAAAATTTGGTAGCCGAGCTTCTCAAAGTCAGGAATAACTGTGTAGGTTTTTATGTATCCTTTTTCTAGTTGGGCTCTCGTTCTGGTAATGGTTGGCTGTGAGACTCCTAAGATGCGAGCTATTTCTCTGTCGCTTCTCTTGGAATTTCTCGGCATTTCCTTTAATAGTCTGAGGAGTTTTTGCTCTTTCATGGAGGACTCTATTCGTGGCAATCCTTTAAAAAGCTTGATGAACAGCAAGCAGCAAGGAGAAGTTTGTGGATGTGAGCAGAATTGCTTAGGTGACTGTGAGAAGTGCAATTTTATAAATTGGAACATCAGAGCTTAATATTGCAGTTGGGGCCTAAGGTCTGTGAACTTCGAAGAACTGTTAGCAGCAGATGAAAAAAAGCTTAAAGAAGCTCTGGAAAAGGCGCGGATAATAAGCCAGACATACTTTGGAAAGAAGCTCCTCTTTTATGTGCCCAGTTTTGTCTATTACAAAACAGATTATTTTTGCTCTTTACCAACCGTTTTTCCATCAATCTCCATAACGGGCTCCTCATGTTCTCTACGATGTAAACACTGCAGCGGCATTGTCTTAAACACTATGTACCCCGCAGAGTCACCGGAGAAGCTTGTGGAACTTTGTAGAGATTTGAAAAGCAAAGGCGCGGTGGGATGCTTGATTAGTGGCGGATGTTTGCCAGATGGCTCTGTGCCGCTTGATAAGTT
Source organism: Candidatus Bathyarchaeota archaeon (assembly GCA_023131225.1). Lineage (NCBI taxonomy): Archaea > Thermoproteati > Candidatus Bathyarchaeota > Candidatus Bathyarchaeota archaeon. The sequence goes on from JAGLZW010000034.1 coordinate 16,257, forward strand.
TGTGGATGCAATGGCGGAGATTAAGCGAGAGTTGGGGTTAACTCTAGTGGTACATACGGGTGTAGTTAGCAGAAGTATGGCGAAGCAGCTGAAGGAAGCAGGAATAGACGCTGCTTTAATCGACATAATTGGTTCAGATGAAACAATAAAAGAAATCTACAACTTAGATGTTAGTGTGTCTGATTATAAAAACTCGCTTCAAGCATTACACAACGCTAAAATCCCAACTGTGCCCCATGTATTGGTGGGCCTTCACTACGGCGAGCTGAAAGGCGAACTGCATGCGCTAAAAATGCTTGCAAACTATGAACCTTCAGCAGTCATCGTAATCGCCTTCATGCCAATCCGCGGCACCGCAATGGAAAAAGTTGAGCCACCTACACCTTCAGCAATAGGCAAAGTGCTTGTAGCTGCTAGGCTTATGATGCCGTCTACACCATTGGCGCTGGGATGTATGAGACCGAAAGGGATGCACAGAGCCATAACTGATGTTTTAGCTGTTAAGGCTGGTGTGAACGGTATCGCTTTTCCAGCAGAAGAAGCGATAAAGCTGGCTAAGTCGCTGGGTTATGAAGTTTCTTTTTCCTCTTTATGTTGTTCTCAGATTTTCGAAGACCTAGAAGACCGGGAAAATTGAGACATGAAAAAAATTGATGTGAAAGAATAAAGAGCCGAATAGAGTTTTATCTGAAAGTGAACTGCCACATTGAGCTCATTATCTGGTCTTTGGCGATTTTGATCTGTTTGCTCAGTTTTTTGGCGTCTTTTTTCGATATTCCTTGGCAGATAAGCTCTTTCTCGAATGCTTTTCTTGCTTTTCTCACTTTCCAGCCCAATGTTATCCAAATCAAGAGGAGTTGGGAGAGTAACTGAATGATTCGGGGAATTATGCCGAGAATTGTTCGTATTCGCAAGTCTGTAGCTCCGCCGATAATTGGAAGAGAAGTTTAATCTTCTTCCTCTTCTGAGCTTAAGCCCTTTTCCTTCATTTTCTCAGAGATTCTATCTTTAATTCTCTTCTGTATTTCTTCATGCATTTTTGGAGAGAAAGAGCCTTTACTCCCAATTTGCTTAAAAAGGTCGCCTAATCCTGTAAACGTTTTCATGTAGTCCTCTGTCATTTGCAGAGCTAGGTTGTCTGGCATTCCGCTGTCTTTTAGTTCTTTGTAGAAAGCTCCAGCTGCCTTGCCCATGTTGCGTCCTGCTTCTTCGCTGAAAACGCTGGCGATGATGTTTTTAATGAGTGCTGGAATTTCGGTGGAGACGACGCTTAGGATTTCTTTAATCTCTTCGGCTTCTTCCTTTGGGCTTTTTTCTCGACCTCTATCTTTCTTTTCTAGCATTTTATTTTTCTCCTTTTGTTGTTAACGGAAGATATATCGTCTTGATATTGTGATAGCTTGAGCTTTTTTGTGTTCCGCTTCAAACTTTGCTTTTTCTATTGAGCAGTTGTTGTGTTGTGTAACTGCGATATTAATGCCTGAAGACGGGGCAATTGTTTGTGGTAGTATCTTCCTTATTCCAGACAGCTTGTTTCTACTTAAACTTGTTTTCATGTTTCATACACCTCACTATAATAGAAGGTGTGGACACTCTAGTTTAGTATCGTGAGAAAAAGTGGTCAATCACTTGGTCACTGTTCGATTAATTCATATTTTTTGCCGAAGCCTACAACTTGGCGGACTATTCCTTCCTTTTCTAGTTGTTTTATGCGTTGTCTAATTATGCGTCTTGAGGCTGTGCCTCGCATGGCTTGAACTTGGCGTGTTATGGCGGAAATATTTAGTGGACCTTTCACGGCAAGGGCCTGTATTACGCATCGCCTCATTTCGTCTCTGGCAACTTCTGGCTTTTTGATGACTTGTTCTGCCATTTTTAATCGCGCTGCAATCTTCAAAGGTTCCTCGTATAAGCCTAAACCCACCTTTGTAAGCCGCAATGACGCTACTAATCCTTCATATTCAGGTTTTTCAAGAATCAAAGTTTCAAGAGCGTCTAAACGCTTTATTATCAGGTCTAACTTTTCGCTCAACTCTTCAGCGCTAATGGTTGATTTAGGCTGTGGTTTCTTCTTGTTTTCACTCATCTCTGAGCAAACTCGCTTCGGATGGAAAAGGTATAAGGTTCTTTGTTTAAATGGTTATACTCATTTGACAGTTCTCATCCTCATAAATAGACGTTCAGGGAATGGAATAAACAGAAGCATAAGACTCTAGCTTAGAGCGTCAAACAGCAAGTTGCCCGTATTTCAAAGCTTGCCAATGCTTCTACTCTTTTTCTCTTTGCTGCACCGCCTTAGTTGCCCTGCTTGCCCCCGCAAACGCTGACAACCCTAGAATCTCTCCTTTTGCTATATCCATTGGAATCGCAAACACAATTGTATTGCTCTGATCATAACTAATGTCTTCCAAACTCGACAAAGTGCGCAGATATAAGGTTCAATTACTCATCTGTTTTACAGCTTTCTCCAAATTTAGGGCAGCCATTAGCTCACCTTCACTCTTAATAATTACTGCCCGCTTTTCCCGCTCAGCCTCAGCTTGCCATGCAATCACTCGCTTCATATTTTCTGGTAACTCTACAGTTTGCAAACTCACTGAAATGATATCCACGCCCCAATCCTGCGTCTCCTGCTCCACAATCCTGCCAATCCTATCCGCAATCTCATCCCGCCGCGCCAGCAACTCGCCCAACTTCACATTTCCAACAACATCGCGCATCGTCGTCTGTGCGTGCTTCATCACGCTGTTTCACACGTTCTGAATGTTCACCAAACTGTCCCTTGTGTTCACTACTTTCATAAACACCACAGCATCAACGGTCACACTGATGTTGTCCTTGGTCATAACCTCCTGTCCCGAAACATCCAAAGTAATAATCCGCTTATCCTGCTTCAAGAAACTCTCCGCCAATGGCCACTTAAAGAAAAAGCCAGGACCCACTAACCATTGAAACTTCCCAAGTCGCAACGCAATGGTCTCCTCCCATTCCTTGTTAATCGCCATACAACCAGGTAAGAATCCTAGGAAATCAAAGCGACAATCGCAAACAGAGCAGATCGAATGTTAGGAAAGGCAAGGATATCAGCACCAGAAACAACACAAACAATCCCAAGAAGAACACGAACGGAGTAGAAGAACTCGAATACTCTTCACCTCTGCTCGACGCAACAACCGTACTCTTTATCTCATTCATCCTTTCAAACCCACCTCCCTCTCTCCCAACACTTTATTGTATCAAACCCTATTTCTGTTTTGTCAACACTACAAATACATTCATGTTTGACGTTTATTAGAAGCTAATTTGGAGTGAATAGTAGATGGTCTAATTATGAGTGAACGCACACGATTCTAAACAGCAGAAATCGTGTAGATAGATTTACATAGTAAACCAGTTGAGAAGCCATCTGAACATTCCATTTTTTATCCAAAATTGTGGGCATGCAAGCGAATAGAAGATTCTTTCAGAAATATTAATAGTTGCCGAGACATAGGGAGTTTGGGGGAAAGAGTGAGAAAATTAGCTTCAGCGGTTATTCTGGCATTGCTTTTGGTTAGCACACTAGCACTAGCATTTAACATTCAACCAGCTGAGGCAGAATCTAAAGCTCAAACTGTGGATAACACTGTATCAGCAGGCTTTTCAGAAATACAAGAAATTGTGACCGAAATGAATCCAACGAAAACCTGCCGTAATTCAATAACCCAGTTGTCTAAATCAGCAACCAAATCTTTTTTCAAAAACGAATTGCATGCACAATCGACGGGTATATTTCCACTGCCTTTTGAGGAGTGCGATAAGTGGTATTTTGGCAAAGAAGTAAAGTGGGGTGATTTTGCTTATGTTGATGATGATTCTGCAGAGCTCGTAATAGGACTTAACGACCTACGGCCAAGGAGTTACTCCGAGATCGATGATTTAATTGTAAGCAGTGGTGGAGAACTTGTCAACACAATTTCAATAGATGGCAAAGTAACTGCCATTGTAGCTGATATGCCTTATGAAGTTATGCCTATTTTTGTATCAGAAGTTCGGATGGCAAAGTTGTCGAGGTATATCGAGCCTAACGTGAGGTTCGAGGTTGATCTTGTTCCAAATGATCTTGGTTGGTTGAAGCAATGGGGGCCAGTCAAGATAGAGGCAGATAAAGCTTGGGACACGCAAACTGGCAATCCTTCGGTTCTTGTGGCAGTAATTGATACAGGTATTGACTGGAATCACCCTGATTTGGCTGCTAATTACGTTGCCTTAGGATACGATTGGGTGAACAATGACCCAGATCCCATGGACGACGTAGGACATGGTACTCATTGCGCTGGAATAATTGCTGCTGTACTCAACAACAAAATAGGTATAGCAGGATTAGCTCAAATTCAAATTATGGCTGAGAAAGGTCTGGGACCTAGAGGAGGACGATCAGACGAGCTCGCCAAAGCCATTATTCATGCAGTAGATCAAGGAGCAAAAATTCTCAGTTGTAGTTGGGGTAGTGGTGTGAAAAGCAATGTTGTGCGCGAGGCTCTGGAATACGCTTATGACCACAGTGTATTGGTGATTGGATCAGCTGGAAACAACGCTGCAAGCATGGAGCGCTATCCCGCTGCTTACGACGAAGTTGTAGCAGTTACTGCAACCGACGAATTTGACGATCCAGCTGAGTTTACCAACTTTGGGGACTGGGTTGAAGTTGCAGCGCCTGGCGTTTACATATACTCGACGATTTGGGACGATTCATATGCACATATGAGCGGTACATCGATGTCAGCCCCACATGTTTCTGGTGTTGCTGCTTTGATTTGGAGCCAGTTTCCAAGCATGTCACGAGATCAAGTGTACGCTCAACTGCGTTTCACCGTGGACGACTTGGGCTCGTCTGGGTTTGACGAGTATTATGGGTATGGGAGAGTCAACGCACGGAAGGCTGTAGAGCAAACTCCATCTGATCATGATGTCTTTGTTTTGAGATTGAAGACGCCTTCCTATATGAGACTTGACCGTCCAGCAGCTATCGATGCTGCTATACTTAACATGGGAACAAAAGACGAAGGCGACATAATAGTACAACTGTTGGTTAATGGCAGCTTAGTTGACTCAAAAACCATTGGCTTCTTGGTAAGTGGTGCATCTACTTCTGTGAACTACTCGTGGACACCAACGATTGAAGGGGCATATAATATCACAGTTCACGTGGTGCCTGTAATTGGCGAAACTATCATTAATAATAACGCCTTATCCACACAAAAAAGCGTCAAAATATCTCAACTCATCAGGGTTCCAGAGGATTATGGTACAATACAAGGTGCAATAGATGTTGCAAAGGCAGGAGACACCATTTCCGTGGCTTCTGGAACATATTATGAAAACATATGGATAAATGAGGAAGACTTAATGCTTGTTGGAGAAAATATGAATAGTACCATTATTCAGGGAGAAGTTGTTGTGGCTGCAGACAATGTTAACGTCAATGGCTTCACAATTCAGAATGCTTACTTTGGCATAGCAGTTTATGGTTCTAGAGATAGCATAATCAACAATACAAGAACCTTAAACAACGAAATTGGAATATACATTCTTTATTCCGCCAATATTACCCTTGTGAACAATTACATGGCTGGCAACAGCAACAACTTGGACGTCGATGGCTATTCACTTAGCGATTTTATTCATAACGTTGATGCTTCTAATTTCGTTAATGGAAAGCCAGTATATTATTGGATTGATGAACATGACAAGCAGGTTCCTCCTGACGCGGGTTACGTAGCCGCAGTGAACTGTACAAAAATCGTGATTAAGGATTTAAATCTGACAGATAACGGTGAAGGCGTGTTACTCGTTTGCACGAATGAGTCTGTTATAGAGAATATAAATGCATCAGACAATTATGATGGCGTGTATCTAGCATATTCTGTCAACAATACTGTGGGTCGCTGCTTAGTAACAAGCAACTATAATGGTATTTACTTGTATGAATCTATAGGTAACAATGTCAGCCATAATCTAGTGATCGATAATGAGAAAGGCATATACTCATATTATTCAAGTTACAACAGAATTAACTTCAATGAGTTGCTGAACAAAGATGTCGGTCTCCTTTTGGACAAATCGAGCAATACCACGGTTAACAACAACAGAATATTAAACAGCACAGACGGCATTTACTTAAAAAAATCTAGCTGTAACATCCTTAGAAACAATAACATGACAAATAACGAATACAACTTTAGGGTTACGGGTAGTTGTCTCCTGCATTTTTCTCAAGACATCGACAATTCCAACACAGTTGATGGCAAGCCAATTTATTACTGGTTGAATCAAAAAAATAAACAAATTCCAGTTGATGCAGGATATGTAGCAGTCGTAAACTCCACAAACATTGCTGTAAGAGACCTGAACCTAACAAACAATGCACACGGTGTACTCTTTGCATTTACTGCCGAATCCCTCATAGAAAATGTGAATACTTCAAAAAATACGTATGGAATCTACCTGTACAATTCCTTCAACAACGCTGTAGTGGGCAACACAGTAACCTCAAAGAGTAAACGTGGCATTCAACTGATTGGTTCCAACAGTAACACCATTAGCAACAACCTAATTACACGCAATTACATTGGCATTGGTCTATGGTTATCCGCTGAAAATAATACGATTAATAATAATGCAATATCTAACGGTACTTTGGGGGGTGTTGGAATTTACCTGAGCCATTCTATCAGCAATGCTATCGTCAACAACACCGTAACAAACAATGAACATGGCATTACGCTGTACCAATCAAATAGTAGTACTCTTCTGAAAAACATAATTTCAGACAACGAACAGGGTGGTGTCTTCTTATTTTATTCCAGTGGTAATGTTCTCAGAGAGAATAACATGAGTGGCAACGAGTACAATTTCGGAGTTGATGGATATTTCCTCTCGCACTTTGTTCAAGACATTGACACTTCAAATACTGTAGATGGAAAGTCTATTCACTACTTGGTGAACCAACATGATCAAACGATTCCAACCACTGCTGGATATGTAGCTGCCATAAATTCCACAAGCATAACTATAAGAAACTTAGACACAGAAAACAACCTGCAGGGAGTATTACTCGCTTACACAACAAACTCCACAATAATGGATGTGACAACCTCCTGTAACCTCAACGGTATTTACCTATGGTATTCTGAGAATAACACGATAAATGGAAACAACGTTACAAACAACGAAGAGGACGGTATTGGTCTACACTATTCCAATGGCAATACTCTCAGTGGTAATACACTAGAAGACAACTTGATTGGCATAGATATCTACACTGCATCGCACAAGAATACAATTTGCAATAACACAGTATTGAAAAACGTCGGCGGCATCATGTTATATCATTCTGACGATAATATCATTAGCGAAAACAACGTTACAGGTGGTATCGAAGCACCAAATGGTTTAATAGGCATATCATTAACCGCATCTGAAAGCAACATATTAAGCCAAAATACTGTATCTGTCAATCAATTTGTTATTGGTGCAGGAATCCTTTTAGAGTTGTCTTCTACAAATAATACCATTGTTCGGAATACACTATCGGAAAACATGGTTGGCATCTGGATGCGCTATTCTGACGATAGCACAGTGTACCACAACAATTTCATCGACAATTCAAGGCAAGTAATGAGTTTCAACTCAATTAACATTTGGGATAATGGTTATCCTTCAGGTGGAAGCCACTGGAGCGACTACAATGGAACAGACTTGTACAGTGGGCCCTATCAGAATGAGACGGGAAGTGATGGAATAGCAGACGCACCATTCGTTATCGATGGGAACAACACAGATAACTATCCGCTCACAAAGCCTTGGATGCCTGTTACAGGCACGGGCGATTTAAACCACGATGGAAAAGTAAATATTTTCGACATAGTATTGGCAGCGTCAATCTACGGATGCAGAGAAGGAGAACCAAACTGGAACCCAGAGGCAGACCTAGCTCCGAAATACGGAGTAATAGACCTATTCGACTTAGTGACAATAGTATACCATTATGGACAAAGCTGGTAGCAACAATGTAGAAGTGCACACTCGTTTCTCCATGATAGCGTGTGCCGTGAAACCCCCAAAAAATTAGGGAGGGGGGAGGGGAGGGGGGGGGGTCGGTAGCAACGCCTCCTCCAAATAAGACTGTTCAAAGGATTCGACGACTTCGAACAGAAACTCAAACGTGTCGATTCCGGCTATTGAAGCGTTGACATTAAGCTAAATTGCGTGCGCCTGTAGGTATGGTGTACATGGCAAAAAACACATGTAGACGCAGTGAGTTCGTATATAGATACATTTAAATGATTAATGCTTTCACCTATTAAAAGATACAAATTAACGAGAGGGTTAAAAATGAGCGAAATGACAACCCAAATCCTCCAAGAAAGCCTAGGGAAAACGGTACTCGTACGCTTAAAAGGCGGAAAAAGTCTACGAGGAAAACTGAAAGGATTCGACCAACACCTGAACCTAGTACTTGACGAAACTGAAGACACGACAGACCCGGAAAACCCTAAAAAACTAGACATTCTAATTGTCCGAGGCGACAACGTAATAATAATCTCGCCACCTCCAAGGTAAGAAACATGGGAAAAGGCACTGCTTCTTTCGGAAAGCATGGAAGAAAACTTATACACATCAAATGTAGAAGATGCGGTAGAAGAGCCTATAACATAAAGAAGAAAAGATGCGCTGCATGCGGCTACGGAGCTTCACCCACTCTGAAAACTTACTCGTGGCGAACCAAAACTCTTCAAGGAGAAAGAACAAGATAGATTTTTAATTCTCACCAAATCGCAAGAAGAGCATCTTAAGAAAAATCTTATCTAAAACCTTGAGATACTCTAGTGAAGTGCGAAATATTTCTTATCAATCTTCACAAAGATGAGAGGCCCCTTGCTGTGGGAAAGTTGTCTGGCTTTGCGCAAAGTTGTATTTAGAATATTGAGCAGTTTTTCTTGCTCGCTTCTCCAGCCTTGTTTCTTTTCACATGCTCCAAGCTCAAGTTTCAGCAAGTTTTCCGCCATTATAGATGTTCCGCAAATTTCTCCGTTTCTAACCAATGATTCCACCAGAACATCTTTGACCTCTCTGCGGCTTTTTAGCTGCCGCCACAAAGAGTCCGCGTTCTTCAACTGTTTATTCACCTTGGACCATTGAGGAGAAGCATCATTTCCTATAAGAAGCTTGACTCTTTCATTCCACTTCTTAATCCAAAGACCAGCCCATATGCCCACGAACTCCGAAAACTCTTCAGAGTTTTCTTCGAAATACTTGTGAACCTTGTCAATCAAGTCGCAATCACAATTTTCTTTACCGATCAGCCTCCAATGCACCTTTAGGAAGTTCATCAAATCTTCGCAGGCTATCTGTAGAACTCGTCGATCTGAGCCTTGGAGATCTAAAAGTGGATTACGGTCTTTCAAGTATTGTGATAGCATTAGCTCAAGAAAGTTCATTGATGTTCCTTCCACGCTTTCTCCAATTAATACTCGGGTAAGCGTCTTAATTAAGCGTTATTTATGGTATCTTCTATAACATTTTTTGAGAACTATTCTAAATCTCGACATGTAGGCAATCCGCAAAATAGATAGTTACCAAACCGAGACCTTTATGATACCTCTAATATTGATTTCAACTTCATAACTTTCTTATCTTCAGTTTTCATATGGGCATAATAAGTGAAACAACCATGAGTCCACAAGAGTTAGAAGAACTGCAAAAGAAAAAAACCTCGCTAGAAAATGAGCTGCAATCGTTGGACGAAAGAGAAAAGACTTTAGACAAGAAACTTAAAACGTTCGAAGAAAAACTGATGATCCAAGAGTTGGAAGAGAAAGTCAAAGCGAAGCGTGAATCAGTGAACCAGCTTGAATCCAGAATGAAAGAACTTGAAGAGAAATGGAAGGGACCACGAGAGAAATCAGAAGGCTCCGCCAAAGTGCAAGAACACCCAACGCCACAAGTTGCAGAAGAAGCACCACAACAAGAAGAAATGGTAGTAATGGAACCAGATGTGGCGCCGGAAAGCCATAAGCCTGAACAACAAGAGCCCAAAAAGAAACGAAGGTTTTTCTAAGCGATACTCCACGCCATTTGGAACAAAAAAGTTCAAGATTCCAGGGAAAACTAGAGCCTAGTTAGAGCATTTCATAACGTTTTCTGCCAAGCAATGATTCAAGCAACTGCATCTACACTGCTAAAAGCAGCTCAGGAAGTTGATTAATATCTTCTATAATGAGGTCAGGCATCTCCTTTCTTAACTCTTCTTTTTTGAACAACCCTGAGAGTACAGCAACTGTTTTTGCGCCAGCAAGTCTACCGGCTTGAATGTCAACTCCAGAGTCACTAATCACCACACAATCACAGATTGACACTTTGAGTTTATTTGCTGCCTTTAGAATGGCGTCTGGAAAAGGGGTGGGTCTCCGAACCTCTAAAGATGTTATAATTGCCGAAAAATATTGGTCGAGACGCAAGCGTTGCAGTTCTTTTTCCACCAATCTTTTAGAAACACGTCGACGAGTTACCAGAGCAAGCAGGAATTTTCTCGAAAGCCTATGTAAGGTTTTATCGACATTTGGAAACAATCTAGTTTTGCTTGAGGCGATTTTGTAGAAAGACTGCAAAAATAATGTTAGGAATTTCTCTCTCAAAGCATTATCTACATTTGTGTCATTAAAGAAATCGTCGAGAGGAAGGTTAAGTTGTAAATGTCGAGCTATTTCCAAACCCACATTATTGGAACTTTGTTTGCTCCCAATAGCGGAGAGTGCAGTTTCTGCTGCCTCAGCGAAGGCTTCTAAGGAATCAACTATTGTTCCATCTAGATCAATGAGCAGTGCTTTAGCTTTCAGTTTTTGCTGGGTCATTTTTCCATTCTTCTACATCCTTTGTTGCTGTTATAAATAAACTCTTACGGTTTTAAGACAAGAGCAAGGGTCTTACACGCACATTCATCTTACCTTGTTATTTCCGCCTATAGGAAGTGTGAGCCAATGCACGAATAAACCATATTGGAAATCATTACCCTCTTTTCATAACAGTTAATGCATCACGTCACTAACCGCATACACAGGAAGTTAGTGGATTGTCTGAACGTACGAAATGTACGAAGTGTGAAAATAGAGATGCCACAGGCGAAGATGGATTGTGTGACAGTTGCCGTTTCGTTCTAATACTCGATAACATGATGGAAGAAAGACCAATTACGGAAAAACATCTAAGATAACAAGTCAAAAACCAAGTCAGTTGAAAAGAACGGTCTTTAAGTGCAGGAAAACGCTTAAGGACGAAGTGAGGACAGTCGGTAGGCGATTTCGTTTTATATTTCTCAACAGAGCACACTCTTCCATTCCGCAGGTACACGTCGACTGTATAATATTTGCTCTGCGCCGAGGAATCTGCCGAGTTCTTCGATTGTGTTGACCATCGCCCGAGCTGTATCTTCTGATTTTGGGGCGTCTGGCTCGACATAAACAGCGTTAATCTTCAGCCGCCACTGCTTACGGTCCATTATAGGATCTACGCGACCGATAAAACGATCACCGTGCAAGATTGGCATCACATAACAGCCATACTTGCGTTTAGCCTTCGGCAGATAAACTTCAAAGCGGAAATGAAAATTAAAAAGTTGCCCTATCATTTCACCCGTCGACTTATAGCTTTGAAAGCTTTAGATGTACACGCACCCAAAAAGACAGGAATCAAACTGGGATATGAGGAAAAAGTATTTAAAACATGTAGAGTGGATAAGTGAAGCTACCCGGAGAAACTACTGCGATGACGAGAAAAGCGCGAATAAGGCTTACAAGCACCGATTACAAGCGGTTAGAAAGTATATGTAACGAACTGAAAGCCATCGCTGACAAGACAGGCGTCAAAATGACTGGGCCAATTCCTCTACCGACAAAACGACTTAAAGTTCCAGTTCTGAAGTCTCCTTCTGGGGGAGGCACTGCAACTTGGGACAAATGGGAAATGCGCATACACAAAAGGCTTATTGATATTGACGCCGAAGAACGCGTCATGAGGCGAATTATGAGAATACGAGTACCAGAGGACGTATACATAAGCATCGAACTACTCTAGACTCAGAAAGGCAAACATAAAAGACTGAAAATTGCGAGTAAAATCGAAACAGAAAAACTTAGCGCCCATATGATTTTATTCCATGTGAAAATCTTATAGCCATCCATTATGCCAAAAGGGATCAAGTTAAAAACAGCTATGAAAGAATTTATCCATGCACCAAAATACACAATAAAAATTATAGAATAGTTGAAGTCGACAAAACTGAATATCGAGCCTGTCATAAGAAACACCATAGCGAGCGCAATGTTTGTTAAGGGTCCTGCAAAAGCTGTTTTCCCTATTGTTTCTCTATCACATAAACCTGCAATCATAACAGCTCCCGGAGAAATAATCTTGAATAAAGGTGCGAAAATGGAAATCAAAGTAATTAAGGCTCCAATAGTTGTCAGTCGAAATTCTGCCCATAGCCCCTGGCGCTGCGCGGCCATCTTGTGAGCCATCTCGTGTATGAGAAAAGAAAAAGTAAGGACTGCCGCCAAAGACGCAACAGCTGTCAGAGGAAAGTTCAGAAACAGAGAGGCACCTACGCCCATCACAAGCAAGGTTCCGACGGCTAAGTGTTTAAGTTCTGTTGTACTAAACCATATGATTCTATCTCGTCCTCGCGGCGGCACCATAGTGACAGTATGCTGATAAGAACGTTCAGTCTTTGATGTTTTCAGCGTTTTTGCTAGCTGTTCCCTGGGAGCTCGAGCACGCCAAGATTCTGGGCAATTGTGATTTTCAGGTAGACGGTGTTCAACGCAGAAATATTCGCCACAGTATGGGCATTTAAAGGGCATGTAGGTTTCTGCGCTGCACTGCTTACATTCCAATTAGTTTGGCACCTTTAGCGTTTTCATTAGTTTTGTAATTTATATGTTTGCTGCCTACGGAAAAAAAGCTACCAAACATTCTTGAACAAATCTTCCTTTTCGCTGATAACCAAATCTCTAGAAGAAGATTCTTCACCGAAGTTTATTCGATTTAATCCTTTAACAATTGCAACTGGTATTGCTTCTTTTCCTTGTCCCATCACAAGCTCTGCAGCACTAGCCAATTCGTCAACAACGGCGCTGAACTTGACTCGCATAACGTAACCAAACAGGTCTTCTAAGCCGCGATAATCAAAGAAAGGATCGATTCCCCCTAGGCCAATTGCAAAATTCACTTGTCCTCGTCTAAACGACCGACTATACGTGTCAGATATAATGACTCCCACATTTTTTCCAGTTAGCCTCATGATGCTGGAACGTAGACGCCTCGCAGACTCATCGGGATCTACTGGTAAGAGTGCATAACGGTTTGCGCCTTTAATATTGGATTTGTCTATTCCCGCATTTATGTTAACCATGTCTCGTTTGTCTTCGACAATGAGTATTTCCTGTGAGGCTTTTAGAAAACGCTTTGATTCGCTCAAAACCAACTCTACAAGCTTCGGGTTTTTCCCTGTTGCTTCTGCAATTTCTAACGCTTTTCTAGAAGGTTTTACTGTGTCCAGCTGAACTACGCGGTCTTCAGCCTTGGAAATCACCTTCTGCGCAACAATAAGGATGTCCTTGTCTTCAATCTCGACATTGTTGTTCTCTGCTGCTGAAACAATCAAATCAGCCAAATCATCGCCTGCTTTTATAAGAGGAATACCTTCAAGCCCAAAAATACCAAGTTTCTTCACCATTTCAACTGCCTTCTAACTTAAGACTTAAAGTCTAGCCACATCAACAAGAAACCGAAACAACGCTGACAACATTTATTAGTTTATCTCCTTCAACAAACTCGAAAACATATGGAGCTGAAACTGGATCAGTATTTGACCCCTTTCAATTTGGAGTACACTCTACAATGTGGACAACTATTTAGATGGGAGAAGCATGGTGGCTTATGGTATGGCATAGCTGAACAGCGAGTTTTCAAAGTTCGACAGACAAATGATGCTCTTGAGTTTGAAGGCGCAAATGTTGACTTCGTAAAGAATTATTTTCGTTTAGACGACGACCTACCGCATATAATTTCTGAAATCAGCCAAGACGCTCTGACGAAACATGCCATTCAAATATTTCTTGGATTGCGCATAGCAAGACAAAATCCTTGGGAGTGCCTAATTTCATACATCTGCGCCACTCACAAAAGCATACCCGCCATCAAAAACATGATTTTCGATTTGTCAAAACAATTTGGTGATAAAATCGCTTTTGAAGACTATAATTTTTATACGTTTCCAGACGCAGCTGCATTGGCAAAGGCCACTCTGGATGAACTCAGAAGATGCAAATTGGGATTTCGGGCAAAACGAGTTCGAGAAACAGCGAGAATGATCAACTGTAACAAAATCGATTTCGAAATGTTGAAAACGATTGATTATGAGATGGCTAAAGGCAAGCTAATGCAGCTTCCGGGGGTTGGGAATAAGGTGGCTGATTGTGTTTTACTCTTTTCTTTGGAGAAGCTGGAAGCGTTTCCAGTGGATGTTTGGATGAAGCGCATAGTTCAGAATCACTACGCGAACCATTTTGATGCCCTGTTCATTGAGAAGCTCTCAGCGAAAAAGTCGCTATATTCAAAGGATTACAACAGAATAGGTTCGTTTGCTAGAGACTATTTCGGAAAGTATGCTGGATACGCTCAGGAGTATTTGTTTCATTTTGTTAGAAGCAAAGTAGCTTAAAGGTCCAGTCTGACAAGGGCAAAATCCAAGTCTATCTCCTCTTTGACTTCGAATCCTTTTCTCAGATAAAGTCCGATGGGTCCAGAAGGATTGTTCGTTGAGCTCCTTCTGGCAAAGGTTTCAACAGCCTTGAAACCACGTTTTCTTAAATCAATGATTACTTCGTTGAGAAGTTTTTTACCTAGACCTTTTCCTCGGAATTTTTCTTTACTAATGTAAAGGCAAGAGATGAAAGCAACGTTCTCTTCAGATGTTCTTAGCTTTTTAGCCCCGTATTCTTTGATGTTTGGGAATCCGTTTGAGGTGGAGTACTGAACGTAGCCTATCGGCTTGTTTTCAGTGTATAATATTTTGCCGCAGTTTCCAAACTCTTCTAATGTTTTAAGAAACCAAGCGGCTTTCATAGATGCATATTTTAGTTTTTCTTTTTGCTGCAGTTTCTGTCTGCTCTGTTCGAGAACGCTTGGGAGTTCCCAGTACAGGCAACTTCTGCATGGTTCAGGGATTTCATTGACATTATCTCGTGTAATGTTTTTGATTGAAACTTTCATATTGTCTATCTCTTCAAAATTCTTATGGAGTTGGCGGTGGAGGCGGTAACGGAGGAGCAGTTCTTGAAACAACGGTAGTTCCGGCCATGCGGTCACTTATTTTTTGATGGGGATCGCCCAGCGTTGCTAAGCCGATAATTACATCTATGAGAACTAAAATCCAGTAAATCTTGCTAATGTTTCTGATGAAAGCCAAATCTAAAGCGGGTCTGTGTCCACCGAGCTCAATAGTTTTTAGGTTCATTATTTTCTTGCCAACAGTCCACCCATAGTAGAACTCGAGCAAAGCGAAGTACAAGATACTTAAGACTCCCGCAAAGAAGGGAAATGTGAAAAAGTGAAAAGGAATGGTAATAATTGCTACGATTATTGAAGTACCTATGCCCACTATTATGCTGTCGATAATAAAAGCCACAAGTCTCCTTATCCAGTGATCTTGAAGTCGTGCATCTCTTCCGATTCTTTCAAAGCCTGTTGACATAGTTTTCCACAAGCAGATTCCCGTTAGTCTTTACGATATATATCATTTCTGCCCTTTGCGAAAAAGAAAGAAAAAATGGGAAGTTTTTAACCTTTCACAACTGCCAATGGGAACAGTTGAGCGACACGTGTGGCAATTCCTACTTTGTCGCTTACCTCCACCACTTTATCTACATTCTTATAAGCCGGATCAGCTTCCTCTGCAAGGACAACCGCACTTGCCGCTCGAACCACCATTCCACGTTTCTCCAAAGCCCTTTTAACATCACCACCCCAGAACCTTCGTCTTGCCGCAGTTCGACTCATCATTCTACCAGCCCCGTGAGCCGCAGACCCAAAAGATACTTCCATAGCTTTCGCCGCGCCAACCAGAAGCCACGAGCTTGAACCCATGCTCCCTGGAATAATAACAGGTTGCCCAAATTCGCGGTAGTCAACGGGCACATCAGGATTACCTGGTGGAAAAGCTCTCGTAGCCCCTTTCCGGTGAATCCAAACTTTCTTGCGTTGACCGTTAACTTGATGTTCTTCAATTTTAGCGATATTATGTGCCACATCATAGACAAGTTGAAGACCGAATGTTTCCGCTGGCTGCTTGAACACACGTTCAAAACTTTGTCTCACCAAATGTGTTATGGCTTGGCGGTTAGAGAAGGCATAATTAACTGCACATGACATCGCTTGGAAATAGTCTTCTGCTTCTTTAGTATTCCCAGGGGCGCACGCAAGCTCTCGATCAGGTAAGTTAATTTTGTATTTATGCACCGCTCGCTCCATTACTCGGAGATAGTCGGAACAAATCTGATGTCCATAACCACGAGAACCGCAATGAATCATGACAGTGACTTGTCCTTCCTCATTTATGCCGAAGGCTTTAGCCACATCAGGATTGTAGATTTTGCCAACTTTCTGAATTTCAAGGAAATGGTTGCCTGAGCCTAAGGTGCCAATTTGAGTTGTTCCCCGGTTTTTGGCCGTGGTTGAAACTTTATCGGAGTTTGCTGATTTCATATTGCCTCTCTCCTCACAATGTTCAACATCTTCTTTCCATCCCATTCCCTTCTCTACAATCCACGGAACCCCTTCTACTGCTAGTCTGTCGAGTTCGTTTGTTGTGATTCGAAAATCTTTTCTGCGGCTACCGAGGCCGCATGGAACGTTATTGAACATCGTGTTTGTCAAATCTGTTAGCTTGGGCTGTACGTCTTCTTCGCTGAGGTTGGTCGTCAGTAGTCTTACGCCACAGTTTATGTCGTACCCTACCCCTCCAGGACTGATAACCCCTTCTTCATAATCTGTCGCGGCAACTCCTCCAATAGGGAAGCCGTATCCTTCATGTCCATCAGGCAATGTTATTGCGTACTTGTAAATACCCGGCAAATGAGCGACATTGGTGCATTGTTCCAACGTTCTGTCTGTCTTCATTTTTTCCAATAGTTCTTCATCTGCAAGTACTAAACCTGGAACGCGCATCCCGGGTTTGTATTTTTGTGGGATGCGCCACGAGTAGTTATCAAGTCTTTCAAGAGGGACGTTATAGATCGCGCGTCTCTTCTGTCTCGTTTTATTCAACACTTTTCACTCTATAAAGTGTGAATGTAAGGCTAGATATAAGTAATTTTGGTGTAGAAACCAAAGATTTCAAGCTGTTAACAGTTGGCGTGCAGAGTCGATTGAGAGTCTATTACTAATGCACCTCTGCCTTGTATTTGAAATAGTCTCTGAAACCTTGGATGTTTTGCAAAATGATGCCTCTGCTCATAATGGGGTGAATCTTAATGTACTCATCTACTTCACGTACGGCGGAATCTCTTCTCGAGATTTCCTCTCCCATCTCTTCTATAGTCGCATTGTTCTTCATTTTTTCAGATACAACATCCGCCCAGAGTCTCAACTGGTCAGCATGCGTCTGCAGGTTCTCTAAAGCGTCTGTTGTTCGACCAAAATGCGAATAATATAACAGCTTAGGTTTCAATTGCCTCAGTTTTTCGATTGAAGCCAATGTTGTCTCAAAATGAAAAGGCGGCGGGGTTGTCGGTATGGCGACATCGTATTCAGGTATGTAGATTCCAGCTGAATCTCCAGGAAAAACGCCTTGGCTTCTTTTTT
Source organism: Candidatus Bathyarchaeota archaeon (assembly GCA_023131225.1). Taxonomy (NCBI): domain Archaea; kingdom Thermoproteati; phylum Candidatus Bathyarchaeota; species Candidatus Bathyarchaeota archaeon. The sequence continues at coordinate 34,158 of JAGLZW010000034.1, forward strand.
CGTAGAAACTTTGGTGGTGAGATGCGTGACCAGGAGTTTCTATAACTGCTAGTTCAACGCCTTCTCCCAAATCGAATATCATTCCATCTTCTGCAGTTATTATTCGCTCGTTGGCAACTGGCACAGGTTCCTCGTAGAGCTTAGCAACCTTGCCTAACACCTGTTGCGCCTGCGTCCACAACTTCTCTGGGTTTACAATGTGTGGAACGCCTCTCTTATGAACAATTATTTTTGCCTTTGGTAAGTAGCTAAGAAGTGCACCTGCACCTCCGCAATGATCCAAGTGAATGTGGGAAACCGCCACATAATCAACATCTTTGACATCCACTTTTATCTCCTTCAGTCCAGCCAACAGGTTTGGAACAGTCGCTGTGGGTCCAGTTTCAATGATTGCCACTTTATCTGCTTCTAGTACATAGGATGCAATAAAACTGCTAAAACCAGCTGGTTTGAGATCTATCAAGGAAATGTGCCGGTCGAGTCTGGTGCTGAACACTTCTTTACACGACCACAATACCACCGCACTAGCGCTTTTAACCCTTTCAGAAAAGCGAATTTTATGGAGCTCTCTAAAGTATTTCATAAATTATGACTGCCCTTAGTGTTGCTGTCATAGATAAGTGCAGAATAAAGAATGACGAAAATCTGATGTTACAATGTTTCTATTATTAGAAATTTGACGAAGCCTGAAATGCCTCAACGCTAAATTCAGTAATAGTCAACCAGTTGCCCATCATTTGTCCAACCGACATTTTAGGAAAACGTTGTTTGAAGCCGTTATAGCATACTTCTCTCAGTTCTACTGCATAAGCGTCGCACACACATTTTCAAAGAGCTAATTTTATTAGTCACAGTCACGCAATATTTATATTGGGAAATCCCTTCTATGGGTTCCCTTAGCGACTAGTCATCGCTATCAACGTTAAAAACGTCCCGTAACTCTTCCGGCGGCGGCGTCAACCCAGACGTTAAAGGCGCTTAGAAACGCCCTAAGGATGACTAAAACATGGTTGACCTCCAGTTACGGGGACAAAAAATGGAGACCTGATGATCAAAGTTAGGTCTAACATGGGCTTAGCGCACACGCAACAACCCCCAAATCCAACCCACAGCAAAAGCGGCAAAAACTCCCAACACGATACAAATCCGGTTGATCCTGCCGGACCTTACTGCTATCGGGATAGGACTAAGACATGTTAGTCGTGCGTCTCCCAGCCATGAAAGAGACGCGGCACACGGCTCAGTAACATGTGGCTAACCTGCCCTTAGGACAGAGACAACCCCGGGAAACTGGGGCTAATCTCTGATAGGTGTGGAGTTCTGGAATGAATCTACACCTAAAAGATGCCTGAATCATGCTTTAGACATCGCCTAAGGATGGGGCCGCAGCCGATCAGGTTGTTGGTGAGGTAATGGCTCACCAAGCCTATAACCGGTACGGGCCGCGGGAGCGGTAGCCCGGAGATGGACACTGAGATAAGGGTCCAGGCCCTACGGGGCGCAGCAGTCGCGAAAACTCCACAATGCGCGAAAGCGCGATGGGGCTATCCCGAGTGCCGTCCGCTGAGGATGGCTTTTCTCCAGTGTAAGGAGCTGGAGGAATAAGGAGAGGGCAAGCCTGGTGTCAGCCGCCGCGGTAATACCAGCTCTCCGAGTGGTAGGGATGTTTATTGGGCTTAAAGCGTCCGTAGCCGGCTCATCAAGTCCTTCGTTAAATCCAGCGATTCAATCGTTGGGCTGCGGGGGATACTGCTGGGCTAGGGGGCGGGAGAGGCCGACG
>JAGLZW010000035.1 GCA_023131225.1 Candidatus Bathyarchaeota archaeon
TTATGGTTGAGAATAAGGAGAAGGCAAAGAAGGTTACGGAGGCGATGAGGCAAGCTGGCTACGAGCTCATTGAGAAAGGGCGGATGTCCAAGAGCCTCCTAGAGGTTATTAGTCAGCCTCTCGTTTCTGAAGAAGAGTACAGGCGCAGTCTCAATGAAGGGTATGAAAAAGTGAAGAGCAGAGAAAAAGATTAGACGCGTCTGCAAGCTTAGAAACCACAAAACAAAAAAGGGGATTGTGCGGGAGACATCTCCACCCATGGGATGGTTCAAATAGTTATATGATCCGTAGAAAGAAGATTATTAAAATCTCGATCTGCACAGAAAAGGATTGAAAGTTTTTGATGCACCCAGATGACCCGATTATGAGAGTTTTGCCACGCAGTTTTTACGCTCGAGACACAGTTGTCGTTGCAAAAGAATTATTAGGCAAAATTTTAGTCAGACGAACATCTGAAGGAGATATTTTAGCTAAGATAGTTGAAGTTGAAGCTTATAGAGGAAACGATGACCCGGCAAGTCATGCATACAGAGGCAAGACGCCTAGAAACGAGCTGATGTTCGGAAAGGCAGGCTTTGTGTATGTATATTTCATTTATGGAAATCATTACTGCCTTAACGTAACAACTGAGAGAGAAGGCATTCCAGGTGCTGTTCTGATAAGAGGAGTCGAAGTAATTGACGGCGTCGAATTGGCCCATAAAAACAGAAGACCAAGCTCTCGGGTCAACCTGTCAAATGGTCCGGGGAAGCTGACGCAAGCCCTAGACATAACGAAAAAGCAGAACGGTCTAGATATAACTAAAACAAAAGAACTCTTTATCAGTTATCCGAAGATCAATGAAAATTTCGATACAATCACTACAAGAAGAGTTGGAATAAAACTTGGCAGCGAAAAGCCTTGGCGATTCTATGTCAAAAATAATAAACATGTCTCGAAACCATAAGTAACCAACAAGAGATATCACCACTGTATATGGGTTCAATTTCTCCCGGTCCAACTTTCTAGGAGCGCAAGCGGTTATGCGGCTCCTTCTTTTTTATCATGATCGTTGTATCCCGTTTGAATACGCAATGCGTTTGCCGATGGGACAGATGTTTGAACACTCCATGCACCACAGCGCAGAGTATTTTGACATCTCCTTCAGGTTGTTTTCGCAATAGCTGAGGCAAGCCTCTTTATCGTATTTTCCACTGTCAAATGCGTTTGCGGGACAGGCATCAACACATTTGTTGCATTCGTGGCAGTAGCCAAGGCTTTCCATAATTAGATCAGGTTTCAATGATGCGTTAGTATTAACAGCGCGTAAGCGTATTCGTGGACCGTATTTTTCTGTTATAAGAAGATTGTTTTTACCAATAATGCCTAAACCTGCAAGAGCCCCTGCCTCTTTTAGATAGAGCCCTGGTTCATAATTTGCGGGTTCAGCCCAATACCCTTCTCGTTCAAGCAAAAGTGAAAGACGTAGTGATACGCCACGCAGGATTTCATCTTCGAATGCACGGTCTGGCTTGCCTTGGTCCTCCCAGGAAGGGAGGTGAAGCCACAGGTCCAAAATGGGATCTTCCATCCATATCGCCAGAACAATGACCGTCTTGGTTCCTTCAGGAGGACGGTTTTCCTCTGGGTATCGATTGAACCTCTCAAAGTCCGCAAATCCGACGAGGTCAGCTCCCCACTTAACGGACTTTTCCTGAATAAGACGCTTAAGCTGGTCCAGTTTCTTCGCAGAACTGCTTCCTTGAGACAACCAAACACTCCCTTTATGAGAAATTTCTCCATCGTTAAAGCACTGAGTTCCATTTATATATAGGTAATCTTGGCAAGTTGAAGCTTTACAAGGGTTACCTAGATTCACAAAATATGCCCCTTCTGAATCAGAAAAAAAGAGAGAGTTTGCGAGAGATGGCTCCACTGTGGGAGGATTCAAACCCCACACCTCATCACTTTTTAGAAGTGGTTGCGCAACATTTTTCATTGCGCTCATATCTTCTAGTTCGAGGTTGTTAGTATGAAAGTTATTGCTATTCAGTCAAGCCCAAACTTGGATGGGTTAACGTCTAGCCTCGCGCAAGCCGTTCTTAACGGAGTCAGAAATGAGCGTGGGTCGGCTGAACTTATTCACCTAAACAAATTGAACCTTAAACCATGCATTGCCTGTGATAACGGATGGGGCAAGTGCAGGGATAAAGGAATCTGCGTTCATGAAGATGACTTCCAGAATTTGACGGATAAAATAGCTAAATGTGATGCATTAGTTTTTGCCACCCCTGTGTACTGGCATGACTTAAGCGAGTCCGCTAAGATTTTTTTGGACCGTCTTCGCCGGTGCGAGACCGGTTTAGGCTTTAAGACTTTTGCTGGCAAAAAAGCGATTGGAATAGCCTCGGCTGGTGGAAGCGGTCAAGGTGCAATTCGCGCCCTATATAATCTTGAAGATTATCTTAGGAGGCTTGGGTTTGACATCTTCGATTTAGTTCCAGTAACTCGGTTCTCAAAGGACCACAAGCTTGAGATGTTAGAAAAAGCAGGTAGACGCCTGATTAGAGGATAATTGGATCGCTCAAGATTTTTAATAAAGCCTAGAGAAGAACTATGAAAAAGAGGGGGTTTTGGGAGATTACCCGCGGGGAAACAGATATCGCTTATTACTTCTTGAATTCTCACTGGCAATGCATGCATTCGAATACATGTGAGTATAAGAAGAAACCAAGATTTTCCCGCGATTCCTAACCCGAAAAACTCAAAAAATCTTTCTTCAGAATTTTCCCTAGCGCACTACTAAATTTCCCCAAGATCAACGTGTCTCCACAAGTTGAACAGTCCTCCCATTTTCAATGGCCAGTCAAATCAATCTCATTCATATCTCTTTCAACATCGACTAGTTTTTGCACGGTTACACCCATGGGCATGCCTTCATAGGCAAAACTGAAACTTTGTGCTCTCAAACCATTTTTTACGATAAAGAACAATTCAAGGTCTGAATATTCTGTGTCCATGTTTTTAGCCGTGGAACTATTTATTCCTCCTAAAAGTGTGTCATCTCCAAATTTCCTCAGGAGGAGATATGTAAGTTTGTTGGCTAAGTTAACTCATCCCTCACGATTCAACTATTCACCTTCTCATCAATCATTCTACACGCAGAAAATTAAGGCTATTTATATTAGCCAGGTATATTTCAGAACCCGAATATTTCCAATGGAACAAGAAAAAAGTAGAAGCAAGGAATATCTTCTAAACGCGCGTGTTTTTGCAGTTTCACAGTGCCAGATTTTATATAACGCTCCACTCGGATAATGTTTTGGAGAGCTCTAATGTCCAGAGAACCCGCTTCTGACTTGTCCATTATTGAATCGCAGCTGAAAGGCAAAACCATACAAGTTTATTGGTACTTAATCAGATCATCCAACCACAGCGCAGGTGTGCGGGAAATCCAGCGTTCCCTTCACTTTTCAAGCCCCAGCATTGCAGTCCATCACTTGGGAAAGTTGCAAGATCTTGGACTTGTAACAAAGAAAATAACAGGTGAATATGTTCTGAAAGAAGAAGTTAAAGTTGGCCTCCTCCGATTTTTCACAAGGGTGGGACGCTTTCTGGTGCCACGTTATCTATTTTATTCAGTCTGGCTGACTACTATGCTTATCACCTATCTACTATTTTACGGCTTAACGGGCAGCGTCCATAACTTCTTTGCCTTAGCCTTCGGCGTTATTGGATGCTCCGTCTTATGGTTTGAGACGATTAGATTGTGGAGGGAAAAGCCATTTTAAGTGTGCATCAACCTGTTCTAAAACATAGAACTAAAAGCAACCCGCACCTACTTAACATTTGGAGAAAACAGTCATGAACAAAGCCATAGCATATGTTGTCACCGCTATCATTCTGGGATTAGTCATGACACTTGTTCCAACATGGTTGTTCTTAGTTAAAGCAGGCCAACAGGAAAAACTTGCAGAGGTTTTCGCACATTTTTCAAGTGAAGATTTAAGGCCCCCGTTTCTGGACTACTCAGAACAAAATCATGTGGAAGCTGTCTCGCATAGAGAAGTGGAGATACTCGGCGTCAGCTTCGTTGTAGCTTCAATAGTTTACATTCTATTTAAACGAAAAACACCGAGACACGATTACATTTGGTCTCCAATTCGTCCGTACTAATTTTAGTACACGCTGTTCTAAAACATAGCATTATACCAAGCGCTACTACTTTTTCTTTACGGGATTAAGAATGAAGATAACAAAGAAAGAAATAGGAATTGCCGTGGCTTTAGCGTTAACTATTGCTGCTTTCTCAGTCTTCTATACTGCTGCTCCACAAAGAGATAGCTTGGAAGGCCGTTATGGTCTGCAATCTGCAGCGAGCCTCGAATCCATGTACGGTTTCACGTCTGAGCCCTCAGAACGTGTCCGGATAATGGATGCCGACATTCAAGGGAAACTTAGAAACGGGACATTCGAAACAGTCGTCCCCTTTATTGAAGCACTGACAAGAGAAAAAGGCGGCTTAATAATAACTGAACGTATGACCTTTAGGGAGGGCTTGTGGAGTGGCGAAATTGTTTCAAAATTGCCTCCCGAAAACGCAAGCGCCTTTACGATGGGAACTAGAGAACATATAGATGAAAATGGACGAGTTTTGCTTATTCAAATTAGCATCCGCGAATTTACAAGTCAAAACACAACGGGTGGTGAACAATATTCCACCATCAAGACTTTTCTAAGCGAGGAATTTGAAGAGGGAAAAGAGACGCCTGAACCTGTTAATCAACTGATGTCCGTCTTTCCAGTCTTGGTCACAGGTTTAGTTTGGATTACTGAAGGATTAATCGTTGGAGTGCCACTATGCTTTGCTTCCCTTGGAGTCGTGATGCTAATAAAGAGGATAATCATTCCCTTGTGGAAAAAAGAGCTCAATAAATCTATGTAACTTCAACACTTTCTCATTTTTTAGAGTGCTTTGCGAGCATACGTTACATAGCCTGTATGCCCAGTCATGAACGTCTGCGGTCGAGTTTTTCCCCGCGCTACTTGCATTCCACGCATTATACATTCAAATGTGCCTATGTCCACAAACGCGTTTTCCCTCAGGGCTTCAACGGTCTTTACGATTTGGTCGATTGTAGGACTGAAGGATACAACGTTTCCACTGCCTTTCAGTGCTGACTGAGCATGGGGTATCACAAGCCACGGAGTTGCCAAATCCAAAACAACTGCATCAACATCTTTTTCATCGATGCCTAATGTTATGTCTTTGTTTTTGAGCTCGACATACTTTTCGACTTGGGCTTTTTTCAGGTTTTTAAGGGCGACTTCTTGAAATTCTGGTCGAATATCGTAGCTGTAGACTCGTCCCCGTGGCTTAACGTAGAAAGCTAGAGCGGTAGTTAAAGCACCTGCACCTGTGCCTGCCTCAACGACCCGGTTTCCAGGGCCTATTCCGCCAAACATAACTATCAAGGATATGTCTTTTGGGTACATTATCTGAGTTTTTCGCTGCGCTTTGAAAATGAAGTCGCGAAGAGCAGGTTTTAGAGCTACAAATTCTATGTTTAAGCTACTGAGCAGCCGTGTACCATATTTTTTGCCAATTAAACTGTCGAACTGAATATAGCCTTTATGTGTGTGGAAACTTTTGCCTTTTTCTGCTTTGACCAAGTAGGAGCGTTTCTTGTTAAGGTATAAGAGAATGTTATCGCCATTTCGAATAGTTCGACGCCTGGGCATGATAGTCTTATTGTTAAGAGAAACTTTAAAAGAATGTGGCTCTTCAACTAAAGAGATCTAGTTTGTGAGATTTTCATTATTTCAGACTTGCATCAAGCCGTTTTCTTTGTAACATCTGATCTAACGATTCTGACGACAGCTATTGCGACGAAAACAATAGTGTAGACTGCGATAAGGGCTCCTGCTAAGAAAGTCTCGGTCTCTCCTGCGGAGACAAAGGTGCCCCCAAACAAGGGGACACTTATGTTAAGCTCTCTAATTACAAAGTTAGGAAAGTTTGATACGCACCAATCTGGAAGCCACTTACTAGCCTCTAGGTAAAGCTCTTCTCCCGTAATCATGTGTACCCATGTTAGAATACCACTTATAACACTCGAAGCTATGAAAACACCAATAGTGGAAAGCAGAGCAAGCATTGTTCTCCTAAGAGCTTCGCTAAACATAAAGGCTAACGACAAGAAAACCAGATTGGAGTAAACCATAGCTAGGTAAACATGTGGAATAAACTGAAGACTATCTTGAGGGCTGAAAAATATAACGGATAAGATTACCCCAAGAACTGTTGTCAAAGCCATTACGAAACTAAAAAGCGACAATCCACCAAGGTACTTTCCAGCTACATACTCCATTCTTGTAATCGGTTTGGATAATAGTATATCGGCCGTCCCTTGTTCGTATTCTTCAGACATCGATCCGCCAACAACCATAATAGCAATAAGCACTGAAAAGAGCCCTTGAGGCGCTAATACTTCCAAAGTCCACATTAGAGGCTTAATTTGTTCCAACCATACCTCTAAGCCAGGAGGGGGATTAGTAAAAAGATGATTGAACACTACAAAAATGATTATTTGGACAGCAAACACCAAAATAACTAGCGCAAGGAACTTTTTTTTGGCTAGGGCTCTCTTCCATTCGTAACCAATGATTACAGTAACTCTTCTAAGAGCATTCATGTTATTGACCTCGTCTCAGAGCGCGTAGGTAAGCGTCTTCTAACGTTATCTTGCGCAGGTTAAGACTTAGTAACACGCCTTTTTGTTTGAAGATTTCTGAGGAAATTTCGCCTCTCAAGTCCTTCTTCTCCTTCAGTTCTATTCTTAGCTTATTTCCCTCCACCTTAACCTCTTCCACATAATCTAGCTTTTCAAGATTTGAGACTACCGTTTTCGTTACCTTTTCCAGTTCTGCTTCAACAACCCATCTCTGGGTAAAAGCCTCCAACACCTGTTCCATTGGGCCTGTGAAGACCATTCTCCCCTTATTTATCATTCCCACATGAGTGCAGATGCGTTGAACCTCGTCTAGAAGATGAGAGGATATGAAGATAGTTTTACCTTGTTTTGAAAAGGTTGTAAGGATATCTCTGAAGTGAGCTGTGGCTTCTGGGTCCATACCAATCGTAGGCTCATCCATGATGAGAACCACGGGATCATTGATGAGGGACAATGCTATAGAAAGTCTCTGAACCATTCCTTTACTATACTTTCCAATCTTCTTGCTGCCCCACTCTTTTAAGCCAACCAAGTCAAGAAGTTGCTTAACCCTCTTCTTCCTCGCCATTCCATCTAACCCAAATATTTTTCCCATGAAGTCCAGTAGTTGCTCTCCAGTGAAGAAAGCCTGCAAGGTTGGCAGTTCCGGAGCATATCCAAGGCTTCGGAGGGCTTGAACTGGATCTTCGGATGGGTTTACACCGTTTATTCTGGCTTCACCTTGATCTGGCTTTAGGAGGCCAAGCATAGTTCTTATGGTTGTAGTTTTGCCTGCTCCATTTGGACCTAGATAGCCATATATCCACCCTTTTTCCACTGTAAAGGAGACAGAATCTAACGCTTTGAAATCTCCGTAGAACTTTGTAATATCTGAAACTGCTATGACTGATTGGGGCAAGGCTATCACCAAGCTGTGAAACAGTTTATTTAACGTTCTTAATAAACTTGAAAATGAAAGCTTTGCATTTTGGCAGACGTGACGATTTTTGAACTTTAGCACACTAAAAATTTACCCTGTTATTCCTGCTTTTTGCCACGAAAAGAAATATAAACTACGTTGATGCTGTTGAAGTGCACAGTTGGAAGAAAGCATGCCAAAATTCGGCTACTCAATCACAGAATTCGATACTGAAAGAACTGTTAAAGCCAGTGGACGGGAGCTTAGAATATCCCCTAAACACGCAAGAGAAGTGTGCAAAACAATCAAAGGCATGCATTTAGATAAAGCAAAACGATATCTGGGGCAAGTTATAGCAAAAAAACAACCTGTCCCCTTCCGCAGATTCGTGAAAAAACTGGGCCATAGACATGGAATGCAAAAAGCCATGGTCGGAAAGTATCCGATTAAGGCAGCAACAAAAATCTTGAAAGTTCTTGAAAGCGCAGAAGGTAATGCTGATTTTAAAGACCTTGACATTGAACGCCTTCGCATAATCCACGCATCAGCCTACCCCGGAATGAAAGTTAAACGCGCCATACCAAGAGCATTTGGGCTCTCAAGCCCAAAAAACACAACGCTTACACACATCGAAATTGTTCTAGAAGAAATAGAAGAGAAAACAGAGGGAGTTGCCTAATGTCTGTAGTTAAACATTTCATCGAAGAAGCCATAAAAAAGACAGAAATCGACGAATTTTTGCAGAACAAACTTGAAAGGGCAGGTTATGGCGGCGTAGACATCGCAAAGACACCGCTAGGAACACACATAGTGGTCCATGCTATGCGCCCCGGCGTCGTCATCGGTCGAGGCGGAGAAACCATAAAGGACCTCGCAAGCGCTTTAGAGAAGTTCAACCTTCCTAATCCCCAAATTTCTGTAACGGAAATTGAAATCCCCGAACTCAATGCATATGTTATCGCTTCACGTATTGCTTCGGCGTTAAGAAGAGGTGTTCACTATAGAAGATCAGGATATTGGGCGCTTAAGCAAATTATGGATGCTGGGGCATTAGGAGTTGAAATTACTATTAGCGGGAAATTGCGGGGTCAAAGGTCAAAATACGAAAAATTTCGCGCTGGATACTTGCCTAAGAGTGGAGAACCACCATTAGCATACACGAGAAAAGCAGAGTTGCATGTCCAGTTAAAACCAGGCATTCTTGGAGTAAAAGTACGCATAATGCCTCCCGACGCCAAGTTCCCCGACAAAATAACCATAATTCCTCAAGAAGCAAAAGAGGAGACAGCGAAAGCACTTGAAGAAGAAACACCTGTAGAAACCGAAACACCAATGACGGAAAAAGAGGAAGAGGAGGCAACCGAATAAAAAATGCCCATAATTCGACTCAAAGACATCCGAGACATATCTTCAGAAGAACGGAGAAAAAAAGTTACAGAATTACAAACCGAACTTGTACGACTAAGAACAATGACGAAGGCAGGTGGTTCTATAGAAAACACCGCACGCATAAGAGAACTTCGCAAAGCCATCGCTCGCATCCTCACCATAGAACACGAAGCAAAACTTGCAGAGGCAAAAGAGGCGAAAAAACAATGAAAGTCACACCAGCGATAATTCAGCATGAGTTTATCGGTCTCGAAGCAAAAATCACAAAAGCCTCCAACCCCAGTCACATAGGTATCGCTGGTACAATTGTTAACGAAACACGAAACACGTTTGTAATACTGCAGGACAACAAAAGGAAAACCATAGCAAAAAGCCAAGCAGTTTTCCATTTCACTCTGCCAGACTCCACAATCGTGGAGATTAATGGACAGATTCTGGTGGGAAGACCTGAAGAGCGCTTGAAAAAGCGAATTAGGAGGATCTGGTAGAAAATGCCATTCTCTTTAAAGAAACCTAAAAAATCATGCACTGACCCCAGTTGTCCCTTTCATGGGAGCCTATCTGTTAGGGGGCGTTCTCTGGATGGCTTGGTTATTAGTGCAAAAATGGATAAAACTGTTATAATTCGACGTAACTATCTTCATTATTTTCCAAAATTTAAACGATACGAGAGAAGACACAGCCACATACCTGCTCACAACCCACCCTGCCTTAATGCGAAAGAAGGCGACAGAGTGAAAATCGCCGAGTGTCGTCCCATAAGCAAGACTGTTACCTTCGTGATAGTTGAAAAACTGGAGGAAAAATAGTTGGCGGCAAGAGCGAGACCACGCGCGTTATTCGCAAGGGCAATGCTTGGGCAAAAACCGAAAGTCACAAGGGGCGTCCAATGCGGCACCATGTTGAAATGCGCCGATAACACCGGCGCTAGAAAACTCAGACTTATCCAAGTCATCGGATACAAAGGACGGCTAAGGCGTGTTCCAGCAGCTGGTGTAGGCGATTTGATAATGACCTCTGTACGGAAAGGGACGCCAGACATGCGAAAAAAACTTTTCCGAGCAGTCGTTGTGCGACAGAGAATGCCCTTCCGTCGTGCAGAAGGTATCTGGGTTCAGTTTGAGGACAACGCGGCAGTCATAATGACTACTGAAGGAGAAATGAAAGGTTCCGAGATTAGAGGGCCAGTGGCGAGAGAAGCAGCAGAGCGATGGCCTAGAATAGCGAGCGCTGCAAGCATAATAGTGTAGGTGAACGCCATGCAAATTACAAAACCAGGAACACAACGCAAAAAATTGTTTCAAGCTCCTGCTCATCTGCGCTATAAACATTTTTCCGCGGCTTTATCGCCTGATTTGAAGAAGAAGCATGGAGCAAACGCCATTCCTGTGAAAGTAGGCGATACGGTTCGATTAATGAGAGGCGATCGTAAAGGGTTTGAAGGTAAAATCATTAGGGTTGACCGTAGAAAGTACAAAATTTTCGTTGAAGGCGTCACGCGTGAAAAAGTAGATGGAACGTCAATACCGATTCCAATTCATCCATCAAAAGCAATGATTATCAGTCTTGATATGAGTGACAAATGGCGCAGAAAGGCGTTGAATCGGAAAGGTGTGCTTCTAGAAAAAGAAGGACATCCTCCGGCTGAAGCTGTTGAGGAGAAGGAAGAGATCGAAGAAAAACCAAAGCCGAAAGAAGTGGCGAAGAAGCCTAGGAGGAAGGAGAAGAAGAAAAGAGAACCAGCAAAGCCTGCGTCAAAGACAGTGAAGAAAGCTAGAAAAACCGTGAAACCAAGACGGAAAAGAACAAAAAAAGCTAAAGTTGAAGGGAGAAGTGAATAGTTTGGGAAAGAAAGGTGGAAGTAGACACCTGAAAAGAAAGCCAGCGCCAAGATTTTGGCCAATCCACCGCAAAGAATATGTCTGGACTGTAAAACCAAAACCTGGTCCTCACTCACTAGCGCATAGTCTACCATTAACAATAGTTATGAGAGATATTTTGGGTTTTGCAAAAACGCGGAAAGAAGCGAAAACTATTTTTTCAAAAGGAAAGGTGCTTGTTGACGGAAAAACTCGCAGAGAAGAAGCGTTTCCTGTGGGTTTGATGGATGTCATTGCTATTCCTGATGCAGAGGTAACTTATCGAATTTTGTCGCATAGAAAGGGGCTCATTTTGCACCCTATAGAAAGTGATGAAGCCACATTCAAGCTTTGTCGGATAGAAAACAAGACGGTTGTTGACCATGGCCATATTCAACTTAACCTTCACGATGGCGCTAACAAATTGGTACAAGTTGCAGACTCTAAGAACCCTGAAGAAGATGTCTACCAGACCCTCAATGTCATCAAAGTCGCCATCCCTGACGGCGAGATAATCGGACAAATAAAACTGGCGAAAAACGCAACTGCATTAATCATTGGAGGAAAGAACATGGGAGTCTATGGAAAAATCGTAGACATTGAAGAAGCTAAAGCGAAAAAACGTCGCTTACTGTTGACGACAATAGAGGATGCCGCTGGGAAACGTTTCCAGACAACCCTAGATTTCATTTTTGCTACAGGTGAAGGTGAACACTCCATATCGTTGCCCGAGGTGAGATAGTTGTCGGAAGAAGAGGAAATCCAAAAAAAATGGCGAGAAATTCCTATGCTTAAGCCGAAAATCCGGAAGGTAACCGTTAACATAGCTGTGGGACAATCAGGGGAGCCCCTTGAAAAAGCTGTACAGGTTCTCGAACAACTGACAGGCCGAAAACCTGTAAAGAGGAAAGCCAAGCAAACTATAAGAGATTTTGGAATAAGAGAGGGTGAACCAATCTCCTGCGTTGTAACACTTCGAAAAGAAAAAGCCATAGAATTCCTCACCAAAACACTTCAAGCTGTTGACAATAAAATACCAAAGAAACGTTTCGACAACAATGGCAACTTTTCCTTCGGGATAAGAGAACATATTGAAATTCCAGGCACAAAATACACGCCAGAGCTTGGAATCTTCGGGATGGATATCTCGGTTACTCTCGGTCGTGCTGGCTATCGCGTCAAAGAACGAAGACGAACCAGATCAACGATCGGCATAAGTCATTTGTTAACCCCTGAAGAGGCAATAGTATTCATCAAAGATACCTTAGCGGTTGAGATAACCTGAGGTGTAGCTGAATGGGAAAACAGAGACCTAAGAAAGAACGAAAATTCGGTAAGGGCAGCAGACCTTGTAGAAGATGTGGCTCTTACGGCCCAGTAATCCGGCGTTACAATTTATATATATGCCGGCAGTGCTTTAGGGAGATAGCCCGAAAACTTGGGTTTAAAAAATACGAATAAGGAAGCGGAAGATAATGGTGGATACAATCGCGAATGGCATGACTACATTGATAAACAACGAGATGCGCCTAAAGCGAGAATGTATAATCAGTCCAGCCTCTAAACTGCTTGGCAGAGTTCTAAGAGTTATGCAACTAGGTGGATACATCGGCGAGTTTGAATTCATAGATGATGGCATAACAGGAAAGTTCAAGATACAACTTCTCGGCAGAATAAACAAATGTGGCGCAATTAGGCCTCGCTTTCCAGTACGATCAGACGAATTTGAGGAATGGGAAAGAAGCTTTCTTCCTTCAAAGGATATAGGTATCCTTGTCATCTCCACTTCCAGAGGTGTGACTTCTCACAAAACAGCAAAAGAGGAAAAAATAGGGGGTCGTCTATTAGCCTTCGTCTATTAGGAGAAAAAGAAAGAAAATGCGCTTATTGGAAGTCGAAAAAACTGTTGAAGTCCCCGAAGGTGTGGACGTCAAAATAGATGGCAGAGTAGTAACCATATCAGGAGAGAAGGGAACGTTAACCAGAGATTTCTCTCACGCATCTTTATCTATTCAAAAGGAAGAAAAACTGGTAAAAATTCGAACAGATTGGCCTCGCAAAAAAGAGGCAGCAACAGTTGCAACTATAAGTTCTCACATTCAAAATATGATAACGGGAGTAACTAAGGGATTCACATACAAATTAAAAATCGTTTTTTCTCACTTTCCAATATCCGTCAAAGTCGAACAAAAGAAAGTTCTAATAGAGAACTTTACGGGCGAACGCAGTCCACGCACAGCAAAAATAGTGGGGGACACAAAAGTTACAGTCAAATCCGACGACGTAATTGTTCAAGGAACAAACTTGGAAGACGTAAGTCAGACAGCAGCAAACATCGAACAAGGAACAAGAGTCAAAAGAAAAGATCCGCGTGTGTTTCTTGACGGCATATACGTGTATAAGCGTCTCAAGGGGACAGAAACTTGATCAAAAGACCAAGACAAGAGAAGGCTGCGGCTGAACAAGCAGTAAAGTTGCGGAAGGCCGTGAAGGCGAGAAAACCCAAGTTTAGACGCCACGAAAGCTGGCGTTACAAACGTTTGAAGGAAAGCTGGAGAAAACCCCGCGGATTAGACAATAAGATGCGACAGAAAGCAAAAGGTTGGCCCAAGGCCGTAAATGTTGGCTATCGTGGACCGCGAATTGCTAGAGGACTACACCCGTCAGGATACGAGGAAGTACTAATTCACACACCAGATGAAATAGTAGAGGTGGACCCTAAAACTCAAGCCATACGAATCGCCCACACTGTAGGAACTAGAAAACGAATTCAAATTGCTTCACAGGCAAGAGAAAGAGAAATTCATGTTTTGAATCCACTTGTCAAAAGGGAAATTGGAGAAGAAAAAATCGAAGAAGAGTTGCTTGAAGAAACGATTTCAGAACCTCAAGAGACTAAGGTAAAACCAGAAAAGAAAACGAACCATTCCAAACGCTCCAAACGGAGAAAAGGAAGTGAAAACAAATGAGTCTCAAAAGCCAACGCCGCCTTGCTGCTGATATCCTTAAAATAGGGCAAAACAGGGTTTGGATAGATCCTGAGAGAATAGACGAAGTTGAGGTAGCAATCACCAGAGAAGAAATTAGGAAACTCATTCATGAAAGGACCATAAAATCCCTTCCTGAAAAAGGAGTTAGCAGATCACGCGCCCGTGTTTTACATAGACAAAAAAAGAAGGGGTTAAGAAGAGGTCCCGGCAAAAGAAGCAAGTCAAGAATTTCTAAGAAAGAGGTTTGGATGAAGAGAATTCGAGCGTTGCGAAGAAGGCTACGAGAGTTGAAAGAAAAACGTGTAATTACAGAAAACACATATCGTAAGTTTTACCAAATAGCAGGAAGTGGTGCCTTCGAATCAATCGCTGAACTTGAGCGCCGTATAAAGGCTAAAGGCTTATGGAGGACGCGTTGATGGCAAAAGGCCCATCCTATTGTGTTCCATTTCGGAGACGCAGAGAAGGCAAAACGGACTACAAAGCAAGAAAGGCACTGATACTCTCAAGACTTCCTCGCGTGGTAACGAGAGGGTCACTGAAACACATGAACGTTCAAATTATAGAAGCTACCACAACAGGTGACAAAGTCATTGTCTCAGCTAACTCGCAAGAGCTAAAAAATTATGGTTGGCAAGCTGCATGTGGAAACTTACCTTCTGCATATCTAACTGGTCTATTATGCGGTACGAGGGCAGTGGCTAAAAATGTGAAAAAGGCCATTGTGGACATAGGGCTTCATCAACCTACAAAGGGAGCTCGTGTTTTTGCCTCTTTAAAGGGCGTTTTAGATGCTGGTATTAGTGTTCCACATGGCGTAGAGAAACTGCCAGACGAAAAACAATTAAGAGGACAACACATCGCCGATTATGCTAAAAGTTTAGCCTCTTCAAATGTTGAACTCTATGAAAGAACATTTTCTAAATACTTGGAAAGAAAACTTGCTCCAGAAAAACTAGTGGAATACTTTAATGCAGCAAAAGAAAAAATAGCGACCCCACCCAAAAGAAAGAAGGCGAGAAAGACAAAGAAGAAAGTTAAAAGGAAAGTTAAAAAACTATGAGAAGACGAAGACGAAGACAACGTATAAGAAGAACAAAACGAGAAGTAAGCGAAACGTGGACGCCAAAAACCTCCCTTGGCAAAATGATCCAAGAAGGCCGCATTTCTTCTATGGAAGAAATATTTATGGAAGGATTGAAGATACGCGAGTCAGAAATTGTAGATCTTTTGCTTCCTGATTTACAAGAAGAAGTTATTAACATAAATTTGGTGCAAAAACAAACCGACGCTGGAGAGAAGTCGCAGTTTAAAGCAATAGTAGCAGTTGGTAACCGTGATGGCTACATAGGGTTAGGCGGTGGGAAAACAAGACAAGTACGTGCAGCAATTGAAAAAGCAGCTGTGAACGCACGGCTCAACGTGAGTCTTGTCCGTAGAGGTTGTGGCAGTTGGGAATGTGGATGTGGAAAGCCACATTCAATGTCATTTCAGACAACAGGCAAATGTGGTGGTGTAGAAATTGTTTTAATTCCAGGACCTAGGGGTCTCGGCTTAGTTGCAGGTGAAACAGCGAAGATAATTCTAGGGCTTGCAGGAATAAAAGACTGTTGGACAAAGAGCTTCGGTTCGACAAGAACTATTCCATCGTTTGCCTATGCTGTTTTTGACGCCCTTAAAAAAACTTACAGCCTTGTTACACCTGAAGATTGGGTGAGGTAAAATGGCTGAAAAACGAGAATGCTTGGTAGTGGTTCGCGTTCGAGGAATAGTTGGTGTATCACCTGAAATGAAGAAAACTCTTGGAATCCTTCGCCTAAACCGAAACTGCCACATAACCCTTGTCGACAGCCGCCCCAGCTTCTCAGGTATGTTAAAGAAGGTTAGACACTTTGTTGCCTGGGGTGAAATAACAAAAGAGAATATACTTCTGCTACTCAGCAAGCGGGGGAAACTCGTTGGCAATAAAAAGCTTGACGAGGAGTATGCTCAGAAAGTTGGCTATAAAACTTTGGAAGAGTTAGCTGGGGCCATATGCGAACTGAAAGTCGATTTTCGACATTTACCAGACATCAAACCGGTTTTCAGAGCGCACCCTCCAAAAAAAGGATACAAAGGAAAAATAAAGAAGAGCTATGCTGCTGGCGGAGTTACTGGGTACCGTGGCAAGGCAATTAACAAACTTGTAGAAAACATGATTTGACAGAGAAAGATTTTATGGACGGTTTATCATCTATTTTAAAAAAAGCGTGGTTGAAAAATGCCTCACAAACTTCGAAAGACTCGGAAAAGCCGAGGTTCAAGAACAGTAGGATGGGGTAGGGTTGGTCAGCATCGCAAAGGCGGTCAAAAAGGCCATACGAAAGCAGGCCGGCATAAACACTTATGGTCCTACGTGCTGAGATATGAACCCGATTATTTTACCAAGAAAGGGTTCTACTCCCCAAACCGTAAGAAAGTCAATGTAGTAAACGTTGGGAAATTGGAAGAGTTGGCGCTGAAGCTTTCTACCGAAGAAGGCTTGGAGAAAAAAGAAGAGCTATCTTTTCTAGATTTAGACAAGTTGGGTTACAGCAAACTTTTGGGCATGGGCAACGTAACTAAACCTTTTTCAATAAAAGTCGCATCTCATTCAGAGTCCGCCGCCAAAAAGGTGGAAGAAGCAGGCGGCAGATTTATCACAGAAAAAATCAACCAGATACGTGCATAACTACTGTGAGAGGCTCAATAGCTTAAAGAAAAAATCGGAGGAAGGAAAAAATGGCGGGCAGATTTCTCGGAATTTTCAAACCCATGGCGAGATTCTTGCCGGAGGCGACACCGCCTAGAAAAAGAGTTGCGTTTAACCAGAAGCTGTTGTGGACCGCTCTAGCGCTAATTATCTACCTTATCATGGCTGAAATCCCGCTTTATGGCTTGCAGGCGGGAGAAAGCGGCTTTGAAATGAGTTATCTCAGAATCATATTTGCCTCTAACAGAGGGACACTACTGGAACTTGGCATAGGTCCAATAGTGACTGCGGGCTTGATCCTTCAGCTTTTAGCTGGTTCAGGAATGATAAATGTCGACATGTCCAACCCTGAAGACCGCGGGCTCTTCACAACTGCGAGCAAATTCTTTACAATACTACTCACAGGAGTTCAAGCGTCCGCTTACATAATCGGCGGCGTCTATGGTTCACTGCCAGTATCGATAAGCATCATCATCTTTCTCCAACTTATGTTTGCAGGGATAATAATCATGCTGCTAGACGAGATGATTCAAAAAGGTTGGGGAATAGGAAGCGGAATTAGCCTTTTCATTATGGCTGGAGTAGCCCAGAGAATATTGTGGGACAGCTTCGCTTTGACACCAGGACTAGCTGATCAAAAGAGTTACGGCGCCTTTCCAGCATTAGTGCAAACCATTACATCAGGTCAGCCAGTGTTTTCTTTTGCTCTAAAATATGTGCCATTCAATGCTACTTCTGGCACTGTTGCACACCTCATCCCAGCAATTGATAATGCTTTCATCAGATCTCAAAATCTGCCTGCACTACTGGGATTTTTCACAACAATTGTGGTGTTTCTTGTCGTTATATATGTGGAAGGCATCAGAGTAGAGCTACCTGTTTCCCATGCTGACTACAGAGGTTACCGCGGCAGATACCCCATCAAGCTTCTATATGTTTCCAACTTACCTGTAATCTTTACTTCCGCTCTGTTCGCCAACGTATACTTCTTTTCGCAGATTATCTGGCTCAACTTCAACCGAAACAACTCGAACTTTTTCTTCAATCTTCTAGGAACCTATTCAGCAGGGGCTGGGCAACAACCTCAACCTATAGGCGGCTTAGTTTACTATGTAATAGCGCCCCGTAGCATCCTAGATGTAACTTTGGATCCAATGAGAGCAATGGTTTTTGCTGCTTTTATGATAATATTTTGTGTAATCTTCTCACTCACTTGGCTTGAGGTAGGCGGCCTAGGCCCATCAACCGTTGCGAAACAATTGGTGGATTCAGGCATGCATATTCCAGGCTACAGAAGATCAGCTCGACCTATAGAGACCATGCTGAAACGCTATATCCCAGCAGTTACAGTTCTCGGAGGAATTGTTGTTGGCATTATCGCGGCCTTTGCAGACTTTTTCGGGGTTTTTGGGACAGGCATGGGCGTGCTGCTTTCTGTCGGCATTATTTATCAGTATTATCAACAGTTAATGCAGGAACGGGTTGCAGAGATGTATCCAGCATTCCGCCGCTTATTTGGAGGCTAAGAATGAAAATAGTTAAAAGCCTTGACAATAAACAAATTGGAATAATGAAGAAAAATTGAACTGGAGCAACAAAACATGTTTATAACCTTGTTCATAGATTGGCTATTAGCACCGCAAGCGCCAGCAGCAACAATTTTTATCACTATACTCTGCGTGTCTCTAACCTTTCTTACTTCCTTAGTTAACCGTTTACTTACAAATCCGGAAAAAATGCGTGCTTGGAGAAAGGAGATTAAGGATTGGACGAGCGAATTTAAGGAAGCTCAACGAAACAAAGACAAGAAAAAACTCGCTAAAGTGGAAAAACAAAAAGCCAAAATAATGAAGCTACAACAGAAAATGTCATGGCAGTCAATGAAAATATCACTGCTTTTCTTTGTTCCTTTTATTCTTATGTGGCAAGTGCTTTGGGGCATTTACCAAGGGCCTATTGCATTTCTTCCAGGTTTCGGACCACTTTCAATAGTTTATTGGTATCTTCTATGCTCCTTGTTCTTTAGCACTCTATTCTCTAGAATCTTTGGCGTCGGAATAGGAGCGGAATGAAGTGCCACGCCCTGCATTGAGAACGAGAAGTAAAAAGCGAAAATATCGTTCTTTACCTGGCGGACGCAACAAGGTACTATACAAAAAAGAAAAGACAAACAATCCAAGATGTTCTAATTGTGGACGCTATCTCACATTTCTACCCCACTCAACCTTGAAGATACGCAAGCTTCCTAAGTCCCAGAAAAGAATCAGCCGCATCTTCGGCGGACAACTCTGCCACATTTGCCTCCGCGACTTGCTGAAGCAAACATCACGAACACTTTGACACTGAAGGCGAGAAGCTGAAATGGCGACATCGTCTGACAATTCGAAAAAGGAGATTGCTCTGTGCATATCAGGGATGGCTGGATGCGGCAAAAGCACCGCAGCCAAAAAAATCGCTGAAAAATATGAGTTGCGCTATTTTTCAGGAGGCGATGCACTGAAAGCTTTGGCGTTAGAAGCAGGTTCCAAATCTGTCGATAGAGGGTGGTGGGAAAGCGAAGAAGGAATGAACTTCCTCAAGAAACGAACGGAGGATTCGTCCTTTGACAGAAAGGTTGACGAAAAATTGTTGGAATGGGCAAGGCAAGGAGATGTTGTTCTTGACAGCTGGACTATGCCATGGCTTCTAGAAACAGGCTTCAAAATCTGGTTGGAAGCATCGCCTAGAGAAAGGGCTCGGCGAATCGCACAACGAGACAAAATAAGCATTGAAAAAGCGTTTGCAGCTTTGAAGGAGAAAGACGCGAAAACCAAAGCTATCTACAAAAAACTCTACGGATTTGACCTTGGAGAAGATTTTTCTCCTTTCAACCTCATTCTAGACGTAAACGATCTAAGTTCAGATGAAGTTCTCAAAACACTAAGCCTCGTTATAGATCGTATGTTCCGTTAGAATCAACAGTGAAACTATAAATGTCAACTTCTTAAGCGGCAATATCCCCCGCACAATTTCCTTTTCACACTCATAGAAATCCACCCAGAAGTAAGGGGGGAGGGGGTAGGTGGCTAAGCTCCCTTAATTTTTTTTGGGGAGGTTCAAAGTATCCGCCAATGTAGAGTAGAAACTTAAACATGTCAGTCCGTGGTAAGGCGTTGACATTGAATTCAATCTCTAAAACTGTGCTGTTTCAAGAGTCTGGGTGTGGCATCTCACAGCACTAGTACAGCCAAATGTGCTCCGTGTACACATGAGAAACAAGTGCTAATGATGAAAAATGGGTACTGTTAAATATCAGTTGCTGCATCTCTTTCAAAACCAGCGGAGTGATCTCCAATGTCTGCAGTTGAAGTTGGGAGAATCTGTGTGAAAGTCGTCGGTAGAGAGGCGGGACGCAAATGCGTGATCGTAGACCTGATTGACAAGAACTTCGTCCTCTTAACTGGACCCAAAGAGGTTACAGGAATAAAGCGCAGAAGAGTCAACATAAATCACATAGAACCAACAGGAGAAAAAATTAAACTCGACCGAGGGGCAACCGACGAAGACGTGGCTCAAGCACTGGAAACGGCTGGGAAAACTGAAGAAATGGAAGAACTTGTCAAACCGAAGGCTTTTACTTAAGGTAACACATAGAAAAAAGGATTGTTCTTCTATGAACTCCGCGAAATGCAAGCATAAGAATAGTCTAGGGCTTCTTCGACCATAGACGTGCTTGAAAGCCTTCTCCGTCAGTACATGCATGCCTTTTACTGCTATCATAACACAGCTAGAGACTTGACTACTTATTCTTGGATTCCAATGCTTTTTTAAACTCTTTATTGATCTCTTCAACATACGTGTCAAGTGGCAAGAGGTCACGACTAACCGTGAGCAATGTCTCATCTGAAATCTGTCCATTGCGAACTAACTGACTCCCAGCTTCTCTAGCTGCTTTAACAACGTCATCGGCTGATGACCCACTTCGTAGCATATAGGAGAAGGCTGGTCCATGGGGTCTCAACAGTGCTCCTGCAAATGTTCTACTCATATTTTTACACAGAGCCTTCATATGTACTACTAGGGGATCGAAGTTATCCAGCTCCCAAAACCCACAGTTCGACACTAACACCAGTTTTCCTTTGTTTACATCTTCTCTTGGAGGGTGGCGACAATGGCCTTCACGAAGCTCAAACATAGGCTTTACTAGGGGAATCATTCGATCAATGAAGTTCTTCAAAGGTCCAGTGATTCCATCTACATAGACTGGTGTAGCGAATACGAGGATGTCTGCTTCTTGGAGTTTGGGATAGAGCTGTTGCATGTCATCTTGTTGATAGCATTCACCAGGATGCTTCAGCCAACAATTGAACTCTCCAGTGCAAGGTTTGATCTTTAAGTCTCTAGTGTAGAAAAGCTCGACTTTTGCTCCTGCTTCCTTCATTCCATCTAGGAAAGGATTAAGAATCAAGGATGTATGGCTTTTATCTTTCTTGGGGCTGGAATTAATTGCTAATACATTCATCATTTACTCAGCTCTGTAATTGAGAAGGGTATGCATGGTTAGGCATTTAGATAAATCTTTCACAAGGCTGGGTCGATCTACTGAATAGGTTCGAGATGAAAGATTTTCCATTGCAGTCAGTTCTTCAATGGCTTTTTTATGCCAGCTATTGACCTGGGGATCGATCCTTCAAGGTGTAGACTTTGATGAAAATCGTATATCAAGTATGTGGAATATCCGGTTACCTTCAGCATATTGGCACGCATGCATTGGCTTTATTCGATTCTTCTAAGTTCAAAGATTACCGGTCTCAGTCCGTCGGTGCAGCAGGATACTGAGGTTCCTTCTTCTTTCATCCAGGGAAAGTTTCCACCGAACATTAATGTGACTACCTTTTTGTGTATGTCGTTCCAAGCCCAATGGCAGAATCCTTCTGGCATTTCACCATCTTCGCCAACAATGAACTCTTGGCCTTCCTTGAACACCCTGCATGCTTCAATTGACTGCCCCATCGGAGGGTTATCACCGAAAATCTGGGTTGAATCTGTCTTTTTCACTACTGTAATCTTCACTCTGCTGCTTTCTACCATAAGACCACCGCCGTTACTTCTCCTGCCAGATTTATTAATCTTGATCTGGCGCTACACTTTTTCATCTAGACATGCATGCTTCTTCTTAATCGGAAAATTCTTCAGCACAATCGTAGGATTTGTAAAAGCTCGACGTCAAATCATAAGCGAAGGCGTCGAGTCAGTCGTTCATTATGCTTCGGAGAAGGATAAGTCTTCCAAACAAAAATAATTCCCCTCTTTTTATAACACTCATACGAAAAGGCTCATTCTAAAGCTCTTTCTTCATGACCAAGGCGTCTTCAGTTAGATAATATTGGTTTTTCCGTCCGGTCTCTTTAAACCCCATCTTGAGATAGAATCTCTTCGCTATCGAATTGGACGCACGAACCTCCAGCCAGATTTCTTGCACGCTTTCCTTCCGCAGACATCTGATACTAGCGTCCACCAACGTTTTACCCACCCTATAACGTCTATGCTTTGGATCTACCGCTATATTCAGCAGGTGTCCACGTTTTATTAACCGTAGCTTTAGAAGATCCATAGTCTTCATCACCTCTACTATAACATAACCTACGACTTTCGCATTCCTGACCGCCACATGAAATCTACTGCCATCTCGTTGATGGGCAAGCTCAAATTCACTTCTCGACCAAGGGTCGTTAAACGATCTTCGCTCAATATTTTCGATACTATCCAGATCAGACCTTTCAAAGGGTCTAATTGTAGTTTCCATAGATGAGGGAAATGTTTGATTTTTCTCCATACCCTCTTACGTAAGCGTGGTTTTCGATTAATCTTTGCGTGTTTGCATGCATGCAACGAGAAATGCAATGGTTGTGCTTTTCTATGTTAGCAGTGGAGATGTCTCCCGCACAACCCCATTTTTAGGGTCTTGTATTCATCGAAATAGAACTTTCTTCCAAAAATGCTAATACTCTCTAAGACATATTCTGTTTTTTGAAGGAGGAAACTAATGCAAGGAATTAATGCACCGTGGAAAATCAAAAGGAAGCTGCTAGTTAAGGCTGAAGAAAAAACTGATGCCCAATATGGTTGCAGGCCTGAAGAACGTCCTATCAAAGACTATGTCCGGCTTGGAGTAATAAACTTGGATAAAACATCTGGGCCGTCCAGCCACGAAGTTGCAGCTTGGGTTAAGCGTATCTTAAACATCGGACATGCTGGTCACGGTGGGACCCTAGGGGCTTCCGTTTAGCAAGCCAGGGAAATCCCAAGGTGACTGGTGTTCTGCCTGTTGCTTTAGTGGAATCCACAAAGGTGGTTCAAGCGCTTCTTTTAAGTGGCAAAGAATACATCTGTGTAATGCGGCTCCACCATTCAATGCCAGAAGAAAAAGTAAAGACTGTTCTAAATGAGTTCCAAGGAAGAATCTTTCAGAGACCTCCGGTGCGGTCTTCTGTGAAGCGAAGGCTGCGGGTAAGAACGATTTACTACCTGGATTTTTTGGAAATGAGAGAGAAACACGTTCTTTTCAGAGTAGGATGTGAAAGCGGCACCTACATTCGCAAACTTTGTTTCGATGTAGGGGAGGTTCTCGGATGTGGCGCGCACATGCAAGAGCTTCGCCGGACTCGTGCTGGGCCTTTCACTGAAAGCGAGGGGCTCGTGACACTATACGACCTGTTATATTATGTTTCCGAAAGCCAAGAAACTGGTAACGAAGAGAGTCTTAAAGAAATTATCTATCCGATGGAGAAGGCTCTAGAACTCCTTCCTAAAATTTTCATACGTGATTCTGCAGTGGCTGCTGTTTGTCATGGGGCTTATGTAACTGCACCTGGAGTTCTGTCTATAGAAACTGGGATAAAGAAGAAGGATGGAGTAGTTATTTTCACTCAGAAAGGCGAGGCAGTCGCTTTCGCGAGGGCATTGGCTTCGTCGGAGCGAATTCTAAATATGGATCACGGGTTTGTGGCCAAGACAGTTAGGGTTTTAATGGATAGAAATGTTTATCCAAAGATGTGGAGCATGAGCAGCAGTACTTAGTTTCAATTAAGATGTGGCTTTCAAACATTTTATTAGCTTTGTCAAGGCTACACTCTTTACTAAGGGCGGATAGCTTTTTGGAAAAAGAGCGGAAGTATCACAGGAAAAGTGCGTTTACAAATGGTTTAGCAGTAGGTTTTGGCATCGGCTGCTTCGCCACGTTTGCTGCTTTACTGATTACCGCCCTATATTATACTCAAATGGGCAGTCAAACCTTTGAACAGGCATTATCAAGTTTTTCCCTTCCGCTCACCTACTTTTTCGTGTTAGGCATCCTCTTCCTAATTATCGGTCTCATCTGGGAACGCCACGAAAAACAACTTAAACTATAACAACCTACGATATCGCTTCTAGTCTCTTGTCAAAAGTTGGGAGAGGCAGCTCTAAATGAAGCGCGAACGTAGCGAGGATGAACACTATTATACCAAACAACCCAAATCGAAGCCTCAACTTGGATTAATACGCACCCACCTTCGCGGGCACTTCTTTGAGTTCTTAACGTCTTCAAGTGTCTTTTCAAAGAGACGTATCGATTTGGGAACACGGCTTTTAATTGAGTCAATGATTTTACCGAAAAAAGGATACGTGTTGGATTTGGGTTGTGGCTATGGCCCGGTTGGGATAACAGCTGCCATGTTCAATCCCGATTTACATGTGATCATGACTGATGTGAATGAACGGGCAATATGGTTGGCCAAAGAAAACGCAAAACGTAATAGAGTAGGTAATGTTGAGATTCGCCGCGGATTTCTCTACGAACCAGTAGAAAATGTGAAGTTTCGCGTCGTTCTGTGCAATCCTCCAGTAAGCGCAGGAATGCAAATAGTATCACCTATAATCACAGATGCCCCCAAACATCTGCGGGAAGATGCAGCGTTTCAGATGGTTGTAAGGTCAAAGATTGGAGGAAAACGCCTTCTAAACGAATTAAGAAAAACTTTCGGCAATGTAGAGGTTCTGGCGAGAAAAAGCGGTTACAGAGTGCTTCTCTCCAAAAAGCCTTAAAATGGTGAGGATGCTTATTTCACAGCTTAGTGCCGGGGTCTCCTAGAGCATAACAGACAACTGTTATGCGGGGAGCCAGGTATGGAGCAGATCTGTATAATACAGAGCCTAAGCCTGGAAATGGCTACTTGAAAGCCTGTGGTCCCTTGGGCCACGTGGGTTCGAATCCCACCCCCGGCGCCAGAATTTCTCAGTGTAACCACTGCTTTCTTTCAACGTATATGACCTTTTCTTCAGGTCTTGAGGTGTGTACCAAATGTTGAATTCCAAAATCTTAAAGATAAAAATCCATTGTTTTAGAAGGTTTTAAATTGGAATGCCGATTTGTAGTTTAGGAGAAGTGATTGGATGACTGAATCTACAGAGGAAAAGCCAGCTGATCAACCATCTGAGAAACTACCCATCTCAGAATTTTACAAAGTAGTTGATTACCTGACAATCTTTAAAAGCGATAAATGGTGGGAAGCAATTGTGGCCATTGAATCTTTTGGTAGACGTTCCATCGCCATGTACATGTGGGAATTTAGAGATGGGAAGTGGAAGAGAAAGCACAAGTTTAGCATTAGAAGCGTGGATGAGTGGAACAAAGTAAAAGATTCCGTTGAGAAACTTTTGCCGAAAATCTCAAAAGAGAAATAGCGTTACTTTGTTTTCTTTTGTTTGGCTTTATAAGTGAATTAGTTGTAACCTAACATTTTGCGATATATTTACATGTTATGATGAAAACCTTTAGTTTAGCCTTTTCTGTCAAATATAGCAAGTATCTTGGCTCTTTTTATCAAAGTTTGCCTATTTAAAGGTTATTTTGAGTTTTAACGTTAACTAGGATGCGGTGTAAGTGATTGATTTCGTGGAAGTATTCATTGGAGAAAATAGATGGCGAATTAGAGCTTGCAAAGAAAAAGAAACAAGCTTTGGAGAAATTGTTTGAAGCAGGAAAAGTTTCGCAGCCAACTTACGACTCGTTTAGCAATGAAGTTGCTGAGGCCATAGCTGAGATCGAGGCAAAACAGATTTCCTTGGGGGAAAAGATGAAGACAAAGATAAGTGAACTGGAGCAGCAGCTGAAAACGTTGGAGTTCCTACTTGTAAACTCTGAAATTCGTCACGTTTCCGGAGAAATTGAAGAAGAGGCATACAACCGTGAATGCAACGTGCTTTCATTGGGATTGGAGACAACAAGGCAAGAACTCGACGAAATTAAAGAAGCAATCTCTGACCTTAGCGAACAAAACATAGGTCTTTCACCCCCCCCGCCGCTTCAAGTTGAAGAAGCAGAAGCAGCTCCTGTTGAACCAGAAACTGAGGAGCGACTTGAGATAGTTATGGACACCGAGACAACAACTTCGATAGAGACAGCCTTAGAGGAACAACCAACAATCCAAGAAGAAACCGAAGCGGTGCCGGTGGAAACAGTTTCGGAACAAGAAGAGCATGTAGAACCTCCAGTGGAGGAGGCCCAAGAGTCCTTTCGAAACGAAGAGACCCCCTTATCAGAAGAAGCAGAGACATCAGAGACTCTGGAAGACACGCAAGAAACCCAAGAGGAAGTCTCGCAAGAAGTCCCGGACGAAGAGGAGACGGAGCAAGCGCAAGAATAAGCGTTAAGAAAACGCTTCAATCCTTCTTTTTCATTTTACCAGTTTACTTCCTAGCTACTGATGTTTTTTATAGTTGTACGTTTTGATATTGAAAAAGAAGTGTGATTGTTGCGTGTTGGAATAGCTTTTCACGACAAGTATCGAAAGTATGACTTTGGACCTGGGCATCCCTTTAGAGGCGACCGTTTTGACAACGCTATGAAGCTTTTTAAAGAAAAGGGACTACTAAGTTTGCCTAACGTCAGCATTTTAAAACCTCAAATCGCTATGTTGAAAGATTTGTTGCGGGTTCACGACAAAAGCTACGTTGACTTGATTTTCGACTTTGCAAAAAAAAGTAGACCTTATGACCTTGACACGCCTTTATCGCCCAGCATACTTGAAGCAGCACTGCATATTATGGGTGGAGCGTTGAAAATTGGAAAGTCTCTTTATGGCGGAGAGATCGAACGCGGAGTTTCACTTGGTGGTGGGCTTCATCATGCGGGCAATAACTTCGGTGGTGGATTCTGCATCTTCAACGATGTCGCCATACTGGCTAGGTATCTTCAGGAGAAGCATGGGGTTAAACGTGTTTTGATTTTGGATTATGATGTGCACGCTGGAAACGGCACCAGTGACGTTTTCTATTCTGACCCTTCGGTACTGTTTATTTCAGTGCATCAAGACCCGAAAACTCTTTTTCCAGGCACTGGTTTTGTCGGTCAGATTGGTAGGGGTGAGGGCGAGGGGTTTAATGTTAATGTGCCTTTGCCGCCTGGAACTGGTAATGTGACGTATTTCTTTGTGTTAAGGGAGATTTTTGTTCCTCTTGCTAAGGAGTTCAAGCCTGATGTTGTTCTGGCGAATGGTGGGAGTGATCCGCATTTTGCTGACATTCTTGGTAGTTTGGGTTTGACTGTGAAGGGTTTTTTTGACTTGTCGAGGCTTGTTGTGGATGTGGCTGAAGAGGTTTGTGGGGGTAAAGTTGTTTTGTTGGTGGGTAGTGGTTACAATCCTCGAGTTTTGCCTCTCTGTTGGTATGCTCTTGCGGCGGGGGTTGCAGGTGTGGAAAGGATAGAGGTGACTGATCCTTCTGAGCCGCCAGTTGAGCCTCCTTGGTGTCATGAGCGTGTTGAGGCCACGGTGAAAGAGTTGAGGCAGATTCTAAAAAAATATTGGAGATGTTTCAGGTAGGCAAAAAATGATGGATATTCAACAGATTCGTGAGAAGTTCCCAGTGACGCAGAGTAAGGTGTTTTTGAATCACTCTGCTTACTCGCCTCTTCCGCAGCCTGTGGTGGATGTGATGAGGAAGTATAATGAGGACCTTTGTCGCTTTGAGATTGACGATTCCAAGTATAGTCTTGGGCAAGAGTTTTTTGCGAAGCTTGTAGGTGCTGAAAAAGGTGAGATTGCTTTGGTTCCGAATACTTCTACGGGGTTGAATATAGTTGCGAACATGCTTGAATATCCGAGAGGGGCTAAT
>JAGLZW010000036.1 GCA_023131225.1 Candidatus Bathyarchaeota archaeon
AGTCACTCCAGTAGTTGCCTTCACATCCATTATCCCATGTGTTTGTATCGATTATTCCTGCAACAATTGCTTGAAGAGTGTTACCGATTAGGTTGTTATGGAAAACATCGTTATTGCTGGAAGCGTAGAGGTAGATTCCATAAGTGTTGTTTGAGGCGGTGTTGCCAGTAATCGTGTTGCTGCTGGAATCGTAGAGGCTGATTCCACGAAAGTTGTTGGAGGCGTTGTTACCAGTAAGAGTGTTATTGCTGCTGGAATCGTAGAGGAAGATTCCATAGGTGAAGTTTGTGACTTCTACGTTCTTGAGCGTTACGTTGCTTCTGCTACGTAGACTTATTCCAGTTCCTGTGCCTGCGCCCTGCACCGAGTAGCCTGCTCCATCAACCACAATGTTATTCCTCTCTATTACAATGAAATCGTTAATTGTGCCAGTGAAGGTGTAGGTGACATTGTCTGCAGTGGTTATGTTTGCTGTTGGAGGGTCAATACTTCCATCGGCTCTAATGTAGATGGTTCCACTCGTTTTAACTGGTTGAATGTTAAACGTTAAGGCTAATGTGCCAACTAGAAGCAGAATCAGCATAGCTATAGAGAATGAAAAAGCGTATGTTGCTCTTCTCATTCTTTCTCCCTACACTAATACCTTGCAACATCACACTATTATCGTTTTTGAAAGAAAGTTCTATTTCGATGAATGCACAAACACGCAAAGGGAAAGTTGCTGTGGCTAGCTTGGAACGCTTGGTAACAAACTAGAACATATCCAAAGGAAAAAATGGGGAGTTGCGGGGAAAAGAAATTGGGAGATATCACCCGAGTGGGGGAGGTTCAAATCTCACCCCGCCCGCCATTGCTAATTTTTCAGAACCGCGCTGCTCTATCAGAATCCTTGTCTTGGGTATTTGTGTTCTTGTTATGTTTTCTTTTTGCCAAGCCCCGCTGCATTTCTTCGCAGCGCGCGTACCATAAGGTCTCATAATCCTTTTGAGACACAACTCTATTTTTCAGGTCCGCTATAGTGTGAATCCCGTCTTCCTTGCACCATCTCACACAGATTTCATAAGCATCCCAATCAAGTTCCTCGTCTTCCCAGTATACTGGAACTTCGGGAAAGTCACGCAGGAAAGCAGCAAATGCCCTAGTATGACCGTCAACAAAAACGATTTCATTTCCGAGTTTCTTAATTGGTATAGGTTCAATTATCTCAGGGTTTGCAGAATCAAACGTCTTCATTATTTCAGATAATTTTTCAGAACTTATGTATAATTGACTCGGTTGTATCTTGTTGAGCTTCATCATGGATGTCTTGGTCATTAGATCCACAGCCATAGTTTATTAGAAGT
The DNA here is from genome assembly GCA_023131225.1 of Candidatus Bathyarchaeota archaeon. Lineage (NCBI taxonomy): Archaea > Thermoproteati > Candidatus Bathyarchaeota > Candidatus Bathyarchaeota archaeon. Next base: position 1,344 of record JAGLZW010000036.1, read on the forward strand.
CTAAAATAAATGGATGCTGTTCATGAAAAAAATGGGAAAGTTGCGGGAGACATCTCCACTGCTAACATAGAAAAGCATTGTCGTCGCTTTCTCCGCTTCTACGTTGTCTTCTTGTTAAGCAAAAAGACAGAGTTATGGTTACCAGCTTTCCCCGTAGTTTCCAGCTGCAGCCACGATGTCAAAAATGTCTATATCACCATCACCATCTATGTCGTAGTTTGGATTGTACCCAGGGTCACTTACCTTAGATCCGTAGGCACCAGCCATCGCCACAATGTCGAAAATATCCACGTCGCGATCGCCGTCGACATCACCGGGAATCGTCACGAACACCCAAGCGTCGCCTAACTCGTTGTCAGCAACATCTATCTCCCCAAAAACTACGTCTGCTGCGGCACTTATGTTGTAGCTTCCCTTGGAAGAGCCAGTCCACTGTAATGTGAACGTGGTGACGTTATTCCTGGCAAGCGCAACGAATTGCTTCCCGATGGTGGTTGCGTTTGCGCAGACGGTTACGTTGAAGGTTTCGATCCACATTCCCTCGTTTCCAACCTTAACGGTGAGATTGATTGCATAACCCTCGGGCACTACAAACTTCGGGTAGTGAAGGCTGATGACTGCTACGTCATGGATTGGCAGAGGAGACAAGGCGACTTGCATTGTCGTCTCCGCTTGACTGTAAACTGAGGCGTTTTCTTCTGAGGTCACGTAGTTTGCCTTCTCCACGGTGATAGTGTAGTTTCCCGGGAGAATCTCGGCGAAGGACACAATCCCATTTGACGTGACGCCGCGCCTAACATAGGGACCAATGACATAGATGTTGTCGACACGGACCGCTGTGGTTCTTCTTTCTCCCCAACCTTCTGCATAGTCCGCCGATGCTTGGAGGTGAAACATGACTTCGTTTGGCAAAGTTTCTCCATACTTGTCAAAGTAGTCCGCGGCTACGTTTCGCTCGAAATGCACCTCGTCTCCTGGGTTAACAGTGTAGTTCATGCCGCCGAAATCTCCAGTCGTTGAGAACCCATAGGACACCCATCTGGATGTGTTTGCAGCATTGTAGACGATGATTATGAAGTAGGAATGGCCGACGCCGCCGCTTCCCTGAATGTCGTCGAATTTCAATGTTGCGCCAAGAGTGGGGGCCCCGTCTCTGTTGAAGGTTCGATTCACTGCGGCATCAACCCTCCAGGGGGAAGCCCAAGCATCGGAGTCTGCGTAGAACCTTGCACTGTAAGATTCTGAAAGCGCGCTGGCGTCGGAGACTATGCTGCTATTCCAAGTTCCTGGGGGAAGGCTTCCGCTTTGTGCACTGTTAGATGAATAGTAGAAACTCCACCCACTGAAGCTTCCGTTTTCGAAGTTTTCTCGAAAAGCTTGTTTAGACGTGACGGTTATGGCTGCGGCGTTTACCGGCTCGTCTGTTATTTCGTCGGTTATGTTAATCTCCAACATTCCAGTGATGGTCGCGAGGTTGATCGAAACGTTTGTGGTTGAGGCTGGGTTTACGACGATTGGCTGGGATGTGTTTTCGTAGCCAAACTTGCTTGCGTTGAGTGTGTAGTTGCCTTGGTACAGAAACGGAATGGTGAAGGTTCCATTCTCGTTGCTTTGTGTTGCAACGAATGGTGTACTCGTGTTGCCGCTTACGTTGATTTCCACTCCGCCTAACGGGTTTCCGGATGACTCGTCGACAACCAAGCCTGATACTGACCCTGACCACATTCGATCTGCATGGTCAATCACGTCCCGTTGCAAGTCCATGATTTCCAGAACTTCAAGCTGCGTGTAGTTGCCGGCGGATTTCACGTCGCCAATGGTCACGTTCAACGCAGTGACGCTAGTTTCATACTTGGTCAGCAGAACGTCGGGAACAAGCCCGACAAGTTCTTCGTCAACCAAGAGTTCCGCTTGAACTATCGAGTCCATTGCATCCACGAATGTTGCAGGCTCCGTGTATGCCGTCTCATTCATGGCTGCCGCTGCGGCCAAATCCGAAACTAGGAAGCCATTCGAAGTTCCGTAAGTGAAGCCCAGAGATCGAAAGCTAGAGTTCGTGAAGGCCAATATCCACCGCCTTCCAACGCTCGAGTCAACTATCTCCGCGGTCGTAAAGGCGACGTTATTCTCCTCCGAAACTTCTGGAACCAACTGAAGGCCATCCACCTGAACAATGAAGGCCAACGTTTTGTTTTCCATGCTTGGAGGAATCGGATAGAAGAAGAGAAGGAGTTGGCTGCTTCGTGCTAGTAGGGCACTTACCGGTTCTGTGCCTATGAGGATGGAACTCGCAATTAGAATGGAAACATTGCCATATGCAGGCACCGTCGGCATACCCTCATAAAGCCACAGGCTTACAGAAGTTGGCGGGGAGACAACACCACCGTCATTGGACACTGTTACGAGAATTTCCGCTTCCAATGATTGATAGAGACCAAGGTACCCTGGGAGAAATCCTGGTCCGCTCCCTCTAAACCACTCCCCAACGACGTTCAAGTCGGGCAGCCGCGATGCAACGGCCACCATGGCCTTGACGGATAGTGGAGTTCCAACCACGTTAATGTACCATGGAGACAGGTCGGGGAAGATCAGTGAGAACTCGAAGCTTTCATATTCATTCTCAGCTTCGAATGTTGCAGGCAGCGAGAGTGTGGTTGATACGTTTCCATTGGCAAAGTCTGCCTGAGTAACGGGTATGGTTTTCGCCAACGTCCCATTCTCAAAATGAACCTCCATTGTCGTGTCTGGAATGGTATAGCCCGGAGGCGGGTTAACAACCACGTGCCTTACGGGAAGCGTGGCCTCAAATGTGAATCCTGGGGTGGCAGAGATTGGCGGTGAAGGCCCAACATCGAAAATGGGCAGGCCGTAACCTCCCACTCCAGGGCCCCCTCCAGGAATGAATAATCGTGACATCTGGTAGTCCGTGTCGTCTGAATCGTCCGCGTTAACTGGAATGTTGTCCCCTGCACTGCTAATAGGGGTCCAGAGAGGAAGTGTCCACCACCACGACACGCCCAGTATGGAGAACCCTATCATCGGTGCAATTTCGACGACATAGTCGACTTCGTAGTTAAGATTGTATGCCCCGAAGTCAACGTAGCCGTCTTGGGAAGTGTAAATGTCGGTGTCTTTGATGTTGAACTGTGGACTGTATGCGTTGCCGAGCACAATTCCATGGCTTCCGACATCGTTAGCCGTGGCATAGGGATCGTTTTCATAATAGTCTCCCCAAATCTCGTACCCATAGATTCTGTAGCGCGCTTCAATCCCTATTTGAACGTCAAGGATTTCCCTTATTCCGATGGAAGCCTTGAACGTCTCAGCTGAAGTTAACACTGATTCTCCTTGAAGGGGAGGAGTGAAGTCTCCCTCAAAGTTGAAACCCGTGTCAAAATCCCCAACTCCAACCTTCCCTGTGACGCATTCCGGTCCATAAGGGTCGTATGTCACTGAAAGGTTGAACCCGAACACATACTCGAATTCCAAACCTTCCCCGTTGTACGGTTCCGCGGCCATCTCAACCTCGTTCGTAGTGAAAGGCTCGATGCAAGTATCATAGCGCGCCTTGATCTTGGTGGGCAACCGAATGTAACATCGACCTAGACTTAAATACACAGTTCCGGAAAGCTTTCCTCGATAGCCGCCCAAATCTTTACTGAAACTCTTCTTCCATGTGGGATTGTCTAGGTACACCTTCTCAAAGACAACATTGTCCTCAAATTCCTCCACATTTTCGACGAAGCCTCCACCTTCCGCAGGTTTAACAAGCACAAGGGAACCAGACAAGAAACTTGCCAAAAGCACACCTATGAGAACTAGACTCTTCGCCCCCATTCCAGACCCCTCTCCACCTGTTCAAACATACTCATGAAACTGATATTTGAACTAATCGCTCGAGTGACCTTGGCACCAAGCTTCAAGCTTCACAGATTCTACCTTCAGCACGCATGCAGGTTTGACCTCCTGATCTACGGACATATGATAGGCTTCGCGCGTTCGTCAAAGTTTGCGGGGAGCTTTTCTATCTCCTCTTTCCTCCCCTTCGCTTTCCTTTTAGAATAGCAGGGCGCTGCTACTCACTACGGGGAAAGCTGGTGGTCACAGGAGAGTGGAGACCCGCTACAATTTTGTATCGAGTACCCACGTTCCTGATTTTTCTACAAGTTGTTTTGTGGGCTACCAGCTTTCACCATAGTGTCCTACTGCGGCTACTATGTCGTAGATGTCTACGTCTCCATCACCGTCCAAGTCGCAGTTGGCGTCGTATTCCGGGTCGCTCTCGCTTGAGCCATAGGCACCAGCCATTGCCACGATGTCGAAAATATCAATGTCCCCATCACCATCTACATCTCCACGGGCATGCCAATCGCAAAATGAAGCTTCGACTTCAGAGGTGTTTGCGCTGAATGTTCGGTTGACTCCCAGCTCAATGAGGCCAGTGAAGCTTTCTTCCACTGTTGTGGTTTCATTTATCGCGTAAATCATGTTGAATGTGTAGTTGCCATTCCCTGTTCCTGCTAGCTTTGATCTGAAGCTCTCTCCAAAGACGTTAGGAACCAAAACCCACTCTGGTTCACTGTCAGGACCCGAATAGTATGCTCCAGGAATCTCCACGTCAATGCCACCAGTTCCGTTCACTCCAACATGTTTCCCTTGGGGATCATAAACGTGGATGTCAACAGGACTAAACGCTATAAAAAGCAGGTCACTAGGAAGAAGGGTTATCCTGAAGGTAGTGACAGCTGCCGCTCCATAAATCGAATCTTTCACCCTAGCCATCCAAGGCTTGGGCACAATCCAAGTTTCGGGCATCATCCACTCTGTTGTCAACTGGGAAGTGAATAATCCTTCAGAACTGGTTTGGGTCGAGATCTCCAGATCGTCTACCCAATAGCCAAAAGGGTTTCTAATCTGGATGACTATAGCACTTGAAACTAGGGGACTCCCAGAGCCTTTCCACTCGAAGTCACCTGAGAAAGTGATGTGAGGACTGATCATCCAGTAGCTTTCTTTGTCCGTAGCCATGTTGGCTGATATTTTCCATGAAGGTATAGCTGGCTGCTGGCAGACTTGCTGGCATATCTCATCGAGTCCTCCTTGGGGTCCAAGGTCATCTTTAATGCTTATGTAGTGGAAGAGGGCAAAACCATCCGCTTTGTTGACTCGTCCAGAATCAACAGCTTGTGCAACCTCATCCACAGTCACCCCATGTATCAGCTCTCCATTTTCGTCTGTATAGTTGAAGGCTTGAATTACTGGAACAACATAAGGACTATAGACAAGACTTCTGAAGTATGTTGTTCTTTCCCCCACAAACGACGGAGGTTCTGGGTCAACCTCAGGAGGGGTAGTTGCATGATAAGTCATTGGCATAATAACGTCAACATGTCTTGAAATATTAACATAATCTTGTGCAACACCAGATTTAGTATCACCAATGTTCCAAGAATATACATCTGCAGATAGAATATGTTGTGGGAATGCTGTTCTTATGTCAGAAACGAAGTCAACAATTATTTGTTGAACAATCTTTTTGTATACATCATCAGCGTTTTCATCTGTTCTTATGTAATCGAGGTTGATGCCTGCCACGTTGTAGTTATCAAGAATCTCCGATAGAATGCTAAAGAAATAGCTTTGCACTGCCGGGCTTTCAGGTTGCACAAACTCTACTACAGTCTTTCCTTCTCCAGCCAGTTGTATTGGCAAATTAAGTCCTTCTGTAACTATCCCTAAATAGTCCGCAAAAACTGGAATCCAAGCATGGACTTCCAATTGCTTTTCATCAGCCTTTCCCAAAAGATACTCCATTGGATCAAAAGGCAACAATTCTTGAAAAGGTCCATACACCAAATCGGGATACAACAAGCTAGGATACATGAGTATCCCACTTGCATAGCCTGGGTCTTCGTATCCTATGCCTTGGCTTTCAAGGTTGGGGTCAAATGAAGTTCTATCATCCTTGAATCCAACGAAAATTGTATTCATGTTATTGTCGCTAAGGTTTCCAACAAGCCAATCTATCGCTTGTTTAGCTGCTGGTTCAGAAACGCTTGTTTGCCCTGTTTCTGATATGCCAAATAACTGACTTAGTCTTACGAAAACTCCTCTTGGCTCTCCAATCTCCGGAACAGTTGAATGCGCACGCACGCGCACCAGCCAAGCACCCGCAGGTGTGAAAGTATCAGTATATCCTATCACTGCTGCTCCACCATCATATGTGCTACACAAATCGTTAGTGTAATCATTTCCTGCGCCACCTACGACTTCATCTGATATGATGTACCCCTCATCATCTGTTTTTATCAACCAAATATCCTGATCTTCCCCTGGGACCGCTGTCGAGGCAGCTATGAAGTATCCACCACTGTCCGTTTGGAAGACTGCGCTGCCAGAATCATATGAGCTTCTCGCGAATGTCTGTTCCCAGAGTTGGATTCCTGAAGAATCGAGTTTGAGCAGCCAAACATCCTTACTTCCTGGGTTTGTGCCTGTGACAATGAAGCCATCGTCAGATGTTCGCTTGATGCATGCTGCATAGGCGAAATCCTGATAAGGAAGCCCATAACTGCGTGCCCACAAGATACCATACGTCTTGCTGAGACACACTACCCGAGTGCCCAAAAATTGCGCTTCTCCTGCAACTACGAAGTTGCCATCTGAGGTCTCTTCAACAGAATAGGCAATATCCCTCATGCTTCCAGCGTCATAGGTCATATGGCCTCCAGAGCCCGTGATCTTGATGAAATAATCGAACATTTTGTTAGTGTAGTCCTCATAGGTTTGTTGAGTGCCCACTATCACTTCATGTCCATCAGAGGTTGCTATCACGCAGTAAGCTGTATCATCATATAGCCCTCCCCGGGTCTCCGCGGACACCCTGTAGCCCTGGGAATTGGTCGTAACAATATAGACATCACGTTGCTCATTGTATGGCGGGCGAGAGTAGGCATGCTTGGTGGTATATCCCGCCAAGACGTAGCCGCCATCCGCCTTCACCGCCACTGAATAGGCAACATCATTTCTATGTTCACCGCCATCATAAGTCCTGCTCCATTGAAGATTCCCTTGCGCGTCAACTTTGACCAACCACATGTCAAGTCCATTACCCTGTACATGAGCGTGACCAGCCATTACATAGCCTCCGTCTGACGTCTGCTTCACAGAGTTGAGCGTATTCCCGTAGGTCCTGTTCCATTCCACGCTCGACAGCAGTGTAGAGGCTATTGCTGAGTGTGAGGCTCCAGCAATCCTCGTGTTATGGGATCCAATCGAGAAGGGGGAGAAACATGAGCTTGAAATTGGAGCAGTTGGCGGATCGATGCTCCCATCAGTCCTAATATATATGGTTCCAGATCCTTCAACGGTCTGAATATTTAATGCTAGAGTCAACATGCTTGTTAAAAGCAGTGTCACTATTATTCCTGAAGCAATTCTTCTCAACATTCTCTCCCTAAAGCAAAATATACCTTAGACAGTATTATCGTTTTTGGAAGAAAGTTCTATTTCAGCTAAGAAAAAATGGGGGTTTTGCGGGAGACATCTCCCTTGTGGGGAGGGTTCTAATCTAACCCCCGCACCAAGGTCGCAAAACTATTTAGATGTCTGTCAAGCTATTTGCTCGACGTATATTTGGGAGCTGAGATGAGATGCGGTTCAGAGTTGCGATGGTTTTGTTGGAAGGGGGGAGGATTTTGGTTGCTAATCATTTTGATGGAAGTGAGTCCTACTGGGTGTTGCCGGGAGGTGCCTTAGAGAACGGGGAAACATTGGAGGAATGTGCCATTCGTGAGGTGAAGGAAGAAACTGGTTTGAAAACCAAAGTCAAGAAACTCCTATTTGTTGATGAAGGACTTTCTGAAGATAGGCATGTGGTGGTGACCAACATCACATTTTTGGGCGAAATAATCGGTGGAAAACTAAATCCCAAGCCTGAAGGATACTTTAGAGAAGCACGGTTTATTGACGTTAATCAACTGGATGAGATCAACTTCTATCCGAGAATCACCGCGAAGCTGCTTAAAGAGGCGTACTCAAATAACTTCAAGATAGAAACAAAATACTTCTTTCACAAATACAAGTGAGCTACTTCTTATCTGTCTTTTTCGCAGATGTGTTCATAGCCTCTACTTATTTTAGAAAAATGGGGAGTTGCGGGAGATGTCTCCAGCCTAGCTGGAAACCGCTATTTTCACTCGGTTTTCCTCGTTTTGGTTAGGTATGCAGTTACCTATTTGCCTTTCCTCAAGTAGAGCGATTTCGTCTTCGTCACGAAAATGACTCAAGTCTCCGAGTTGAGAGAGAATTTGGGTAATTCGGAATGTTCAAGGGCATAGTAGAGACAAACGCATCGAACTGGAAAGAGGAGGTTCTAGACTCAAACGATTTAATTATTGTTGAGTTTTGGCATCCACAATGTCCCTACTGCAAGATGGTTAAGCCGGTTTATGTTGAACTTCCAAAGGAGCTTGTAGGCAAGCTGAAATTCGCGAAATTCGATGTCATGAAGAACCTAGAGAGCCAAGAGCTTGCTGCCAAATATGGTATAATGGGTACACCTACTTTGAAGTTCTTCTGTCAAGGAAAACCTGTTCAAGACATTGTAGGTGTACTGACGAAGGATTATCTGCGCCAAGGAATAGAATTCGCGATCAAAAAACACCGCGAATGTGCAGAGAAGAGCACGCCTTTAAATCTGCCCTACATAAGCTGATTCAAGAACTGTTGAAAGAACCTGCAGTTTGCGAAGGCATGACCACAATGAATAGAAATGGCTATCTCCACTCAGCTTTTTTCGGTATGTTTCAGTGTTGTTACTCTGAAGCGAGAACTAATCGTTCCGAACCCACATCAACTTCAACAATCTTACAGTTTTCTATTGTCTTAGTAATACCTAAGACGTCTTTTAGCAGCACCTTGTTTCCCTCATGCTTAACGTAGACTGCGTCTCTGTAAACGATTTCTTTATTCAGAAACACTGTGAATTCGCACATGTTCTAAACCGTTCATGGTAGAATGAGAAAACTAATATAAGTCTTGTCGCTACGTGCAACGACTAGAAGTTGAAAAGACTAATAATCCTAAGTAGTTATGCAGACTTCATGCTTGGTGAGGTTAAAGATTGAGTAAGAAGGTCCTGGAAGAACTGAAAGACGCTGTTGTTGTTGGTAACATGAAAAAGGCAAAAGAAATTGCCAAACAGATAACAAACCAAGGAATCTCAGTCAATACGGCCTTAGACACACTAATGAAAGCCATGAAAACTGTTGACGAACGTTACGAAAGAAGGGAATACTTCGTTATTGACGTTGCGTCTTCTGCCTCAGCGATGCGGGAAGCTTTCAAAGTTCTTGAGCCATATTTAGAGGTTGAACCCGCCACAGTGAAAGGGAAAATCGTTATTGGCTCGTTGAAAGGAAACATTCAAGGCTTAGGAAAAGACATCGTAGCCGCGACACTTCAATCAGCAGGTTTCCAAGTTATCAATTTAGGCGAAGATGTCGCTCCTAAGGACTTCGTAAAGGCTGTAGTTCGTGAAGAAGCACAGATTATAGCAATTTCTATCTCTATGGAAGAAACAATCCCATACCTAAAAGTAGTAGTGGACATTTTGAAAAAAGAAAACCTACGAGATAAAATAAAAGTGATAATAGGAGGCAACACGGTTTCCGAACAGACATGCAGAGAGTATGAGCTTGATGCTTACGCAGTTGACGCGCAAGACTGCTTGAAAAAAGTCAGGGCTTTACTCACTAAAAGATTTTGTAAAGCGGATGGTTCTTGACCAGCGGTTTGGTTCCGAAACGTTTCATAGCATAGTAAGCAATTATTGCGTCGTTCACAGCACACGCAGGAATCATGTTCTTGGCTTGTTTTATTGGTCCATAGATGAGGAAGTCTGCGCCCCAACACTGAGCAATTGTGTGCGCAGATGCGTTAGATGCCGCAAAGCCCTCTTTTAAAACTGAACCTTTCAAAGCCTGTTTCCAAGAGTATGTTGCGTTTGCGGGTGAACAACCAGCAGGATATCCTAGTTGTTTCTTCACAAGTTTGATAGCCTCTGCAGCGTAAGAGATACTAGGCACATCGAAAACTATTGTATCTATAAGGATTTTTTCCACCTTTGCTTTTTTCGCCATGCCAAGCAGTCCGACATATTCTGTCGAACCTTCCAGTATGCTGATTCTGCCCTCGGGAGAGTAATCGAATTCGTTGAATGCCATCACTACTGCCGCATTGACGCCAGTGTCTTTGATGGCTACTAATTCGTTTTGTGAGGTTTTAGGCGTAATTCCGTTGAATATCACGTATTTCTCAAGGCCAAGGTGTTTAACAGTATCTAAAGCCGCTATTCTCGTCTCTGGATTAGCACCGTCAATTAGAAAAGGAGTATTTGTTTGCTCCGAAACGAATGCAATGTATCTCCTTATCGCTTCTGGATACATTGCCATAATGTCTAGAAAGTGGGGCACCCCGCTTTTCTCAGAAATTGTCTCAGCAAGTCTGATCCATTTTAAAACTGCTTTTTTGTCAAAACTGCCGTCTCTGTGGTTAGAAACTTCTGGCATGCCTTTATAGAAGATGTTGCCGATTAGAACGGTAGGCAATTCTCCAGGCTGTCCACCGATTCTGAAGTTGTTGATTCGGTAGATTTTCTGTTTTGTTTCTAGCGTGAACAGTTTTGTTTCACCCTATCACTGTACAGCTGTGCTTTCAGCATTAATTATAGTGCATTCACATTTTAAATCTCGCTTGCGCGCACAAGCGAAGGCATTCACAAATCTACACAAATAACTGTCCTTCACACTCGTCAGCTAAGGCCTTCTCAAACTCGATGCATGCATGCAGCGGCTTCGACTGAATATGCATTGTTATTCAATGGCCTTCATCCACAAAGTAGTATCCCCAATAGGGTGTTACCCAAATATAGATAGCCCCAACCGTATTGATCGGCTTTGCATGCTAAGGCTATTACTCTGCCTGTGCTATCCTTCTAGTTTTCAGAGCTTCTTGCTTAAATGTGCTGGTTGAGCGTGACTCATTCGTCAATCATTAACATATTACACGGGTTTGAATGTTGATTCTTTTGGCTTTGCTTTAAGCTTAGCTGGCACGTCAATTGTTCTTACGATATTCTGGCTTCGAATCAGGTATATTGGCATTCCATCAGGGTTGCACTTCTTAAGTCGTTTCACGCCATTCAAGACTAGCTTGACCTTCAGAGTTGTCCCATCAGAAAGCTTGTATGTGTTCCAATATTCTTGCTCATCTGTGAAATCAACTTCAGTTCCTTCAGCTAAATCCCTTTGAGTTATCCTTATTCCAGGTGGTTGACCTCTACTCAATTATATTCACACAACCTAAATTAAGTTCAATGCCATTAAACGCAGTTTAAACCTATAAATGTTTTTGAAATATAGCAAACCTACTTCAATAACATGAACAACCAAAGCAAATGGAATTCTTAGTCTGAAAAATGGGAGGTAAGGAGCTCTCCACCTTAACTGAAGATACGATTCTTGAAATACTATTCTCCACACCCAGCATGCTAGTAAAGCGTGCATGCATAGTCCTTCAATAGCAAGCACGATAATAAAACTTATATTCAACGTAATCTTCCTTCAACACCACTAGCTTACCAGAACAACACCATGTAACAGGTAAGTCGCAACACTCCTTGCGTGGTTTCCATTTTGGTGGCTAGCACCGCATTAAGGGACGAACCGTACAGATGTCGAGATGGTTTACAGAAAAAGCGAGAATACAAGGAAAACAGCTACTAAGATTTGGTGAAAAAAGCCAGCAACATCAGATGGCTTTTGAGCAGGAAATCCTGTTAAAGAGGAAAAGGAACTCGAAGTTATGATTAGCGGCATTGGAAGTCACGAAGACGAAACAGCAAGAATGCAAGGATTTCAATTTTTTGTGCTTAAATCCAAGACCAGAGAAAGATTAATGGTCAAAATAGCCAAGGCCAACAGAGAATTCGCCCTAGCGGAAAAAATAAATGATACGGGAGGAGAAAAATGAAAATAAAGGATTTAACAAATGGATTGAAGCGAGTAGACGTGGAAGCAAAAGTCCTTGAAAAAACCGCAACGCGCGAAGTCATGTCTAGATACAAAAACGAAACATTACGCGTAGCAACGGTGATTATAAGCGACGACACTGGACAAATAAAACTAACATTATGGAACGACCAAATCGAAGAAGTCAACGAAAACGACACAGTTAAAATCGAAAATGGCTACGTAACCTCGTTCCGCGGAGAAATCCAACTCAACGTCGGTAAATATGGACAATTAACGGTGATGTAACTTCGAAACCTTGTGCCAAAATGTCTATTAATGAATTGAAAAGAGGTGAAAGAATGCAGTATGGAAAGAGTGGAAGAAGAGGCGGCAGTAACTTCGGTCCTGGACGTTTTCCTCCGAAACCAGTTGAAATAGGAAAAGAGTATGACGTTGAAATCCTAGAGATTAGTCGCCGAGGCGAAGGAATAGCGCGAATCAAAGGTTTAGTATGCTTCGTGCCAAACACGAAACAGGGTGACCATGTGAGAATACGCATAACCAGTATAAGCAGAAGATTTGCTGAAGCAGAGGCAGTCGGAGAGGCAGAAGAGAAACCTGTCGAGGCAGAGACAGAGGCAGTTACAGAGGAAATTGAAACAACAGAGACCGCTGAAGCAGAAGCGGTTGAAGAAGCAGAAGAGAAACCTGCAGAGGCAGAGACAGAGGTAGATACAGAGGAAAGCGAAACAGTTGAGACAACTGCAGAAGGCGAATCCACGGAAGAAGAAACCGAATAAGAAAAACACGACAGACTACGACGTTCAATTTTGCAATATTTTTTTTACCATTTAGGCTCTAAGATAATCTTCGCGGCTTTTTTTGAGTTAATTAACTCGATGCCTTCCTCTACATCCTCCATGGCAAGTTTGTGCGAAATTATGGACGCAATCTTATTTCTAAACTCTGAATTAGAGAGTAAACCCTTGACTTGATGCCAAGTTTGGAACATGCGTCTGCCAGAAATGCCATACACCGTTGCCGCCTTGAATATCATGGCATCGTTGAAATCAAACATGACTGATGTATCGAAGAGTCCTAGCAAGGAAACTCTTCCACCAGGCGTTAGTATCTCGAAGGCTTGCTTCAAAGCCATCGGAGATCCTGACATTTCTAAAGCAACATCGACGCCGTTTCCATCGGTTTCGGTAAGTATTCTCTGAGGAATGTTCTCGCCTTCCTCTCTGGCGCTAAGAACCAAGTCTGCCCCCATTTTCGTGGCTAAATCCATGCGCATTTTGTTTAAGCCACCTGCAGTGGCGAAAATTTTTGCCGCGCCCAACGTCTTAACGACAGCAATAGCCATCAATCCGATTGGGCCGCAGCCTAAGACAGCCACGTTTTTTCCAGCAATGTCTTCAATATTGTCCTTCGGCAAGGCTGTTTGAACGGCGTTTCCCAAGGGTTCCTGGATGGATGCAACTGCTGGATCAAGTTTCGGGTCGTTTTTCCACGCGTTTCTCTCGGGTAAGGCAACGTACTCCGCAAATACGCCGTCTCTGTCAACACCTAATATTTCCATATGTCGACAAACGTGCATGCGGTCGGTTTGACATTGATAGCAAGTGCCATCTACTATGTGTGTCTCTGCAGATACAAAGTCGCCAAGCTTTACACTGGTTACATCTACGCCTACATCTACAACCTCACCGCAAAACTCGTGTCCAAATATTAATGGGATTTTCCTCATTCGTTCCTGTGCCCACTTATTCCAATCCCAAATATGAACATCTGTGCCACATATTGAAGCGATTTTAACTTTTACAAGAACTTCGCTTCTTTCAATCTTCGGAATGTTCACAGTAGTGACTTCTGCGCCAGGTGCTCGTTTTGTCTTAACAACAGCATACATAATTTTTCATCTCTCCGTATACATACATGTTGGCATGAAGCTTGAGAGAAATAATCCATTTAGTTTTTATGCTAAAAAACTTATCTAAAACAAGCTCATTCAACCTACTACACATCGCCAAAACTGGAGAAAAAACATCTTGAAGCTCGGCTTTCTTATAAACCCCATTGCGGGCATGGGTGGAAAAGTCGGATTAAAAGGGACAGATGGCGTCTTCGAAAAAGCCGTTGAGATGGGAGCGAAACCTATTGCCCCTGAAAGAGGAATGGAGTTTTTGAAAAAACTGAAAGAACTTGGACTAAATCAGAGAATCCAATTAGTAACATGCCCAGCCACAATGGGCGAAGAAGTGATTCATTCTACGAGTCTGGAAGCTGACATATTGCCAATGAAAATAACAGCCAGAACAACAGCAGAAGACACCAAAAAGGCGGTAAGGTTGATGGCTGAGTGCAAGGTCAACCTCATTCTATTTGTAGGTGGCGATGGCACGGCAAGAGACGTTCTAGACGCGTTATCCGGTTTAGACTCCGTACCAGTTCTGGGTATTCCGTCTGGCGTAAAAATGTATAGCGGGATATTTGCCATCAATCCTGAAGATGCAGCCTACATCATTGAGGCCTTTCTTAAACAAGAAACCCAACTCGCAGACTTTGAGATAATGGACGCAGATGAGGCAGTCATCAGAAGTGACCGTTTCAACATTCGTCTCTATGGCTTTCTAAAAGGGCCTTTCTTGCCTATGCGCATTCAAGGAAGCAAACAGGTATCGCCAGAGACGTTAGATGAGCATGAAAATCAACTGGCTGTCGCTCGTTTCATAGTTGAAGAGATTGGTCCTGAAGCGACATGTATCCTCGGCCCAGGCACCACCATAAAATGTGTAGCGGACTTTCTGGGGGTGGAAAAAACTCTCCTTGGAGTTGACATCTACCACAAAGGCAGAGTGGTAAAGGATGTTAATGAGCGGATATTGATGAAAGAAATAGACGATTGGCAGAGCACGTGGATTGTTGTTTCCCCGATTGGGAGACAAGGAATCTTGTTCGGGCGAGGTAATCAGCAGATTAGTCCGAGAATTATTAGACTTGTTGAAAAAGAGAAGATTATCGTGTTGGCGACCAGAAGCAAAATTCGAAGCATTGAAGGAGGAGTTTTGAGAGTCGACACTGGTGATGCGCAAGTGGATAAGATGCTCAGAGGATACATAAAAGTAGCAACGGACTATCGCGAATGGAGACTATTACGGATCAGATAAAATTAGGAGCCTGCCATCTCAGCTTTTCCAAGCAAGTTGACAAGTATAGGCATCAAGTCTTGCCCTCTGATTCGACCAAGTCCTCCTTTTGCACATGCCCTTTCACCGAACTCTTTAACATAATCTGTACGGACGTCAGGTCCCATAATCGCAACAGGCACTGGCTCACCGCTGTGCGCCCTCTTTATCGACGAAGTTGTATGATCCGCAGTCACCACAATAAACGTCTCGTCCATATCAACATTTTTTATGATGTGACCAACCAACGCATCCACTTTTTCAATCATCTCTATTTTCTTCTCAGGCTTGCCATCGTGACTTGCAAGATCTGTAGCTTTTACATGAACAAGCACAAAATCGTAGGATTGCAAAGCCCGTACTGCCGCTCTTGCCTTAGCAATGACATCAGTTTCATACGTTCCCGTAGCTCCTGGAGCCAAAATCAAACGCATCCCAGCAGTCTTACAAACACCTTTTACAAGAGGCACGGCTGCGATTGCTGCTGGACGAATTCCATAAAGAAGGGCAAGTGGGTCAATCTCAGGTAGCTGTCCAATGCCTCTACAAAGAATCATGTTAGCGGGCAGTAATCCTTTCTTCTTTCTTTCTCTGTTCACCGGATGATTTTTCAGCGCTTCGTGGAATTGACGTGTGAGCTTATTTAGAATGTCCGCAGTGTTTTTTGCTTCTCTACTTCCTTCAAGGGGACGAGCATTTGAGACTTTGACTCCGGTTTTATGGGGATCGGTGTCAGAAACCATGACGGACAGGTTTGGTCCGCTGAGGCGCAGTATTGCGCGATGTTGAACGGTGTTTCTAAACAGCACGCCACCTACTTGGGGTGGGTCTGCTCGAAGTGAATCCTCAATGGCAACTGTCAACTTCGCTGCATCATCGTTCTCTATTCTTCCCGCTCTTCTATCTATTACCTTGAGCTCCTCGTCGACAGTGGCAAAGTTGCATCGAAAAGCTAAGTCGTTTGGAAGAATGTCTATTTCTGAGCCAATTGCTTCTAATGCACCCCTTCCAGTGTAAACTTCTATTACATCGTAGCCCAGTAGAGCAAGGTGAGCTGTGTCGCTTCCTGGAGGAATGCCTGGTGCTATGACATCTATCATGCCGCAGATGCCAAACTCTGCTACCCGATTGAGGGACGGTTTTTTAGCTGTTTCTAACGGGGTTTTGGCGTTTAGTTCTTTGAGGGGAACATCCGCCATTCCATCTGCGATAATGAGAACGACCTTCATCAACAGGCAACCCTATCCCCCTATTATTTTCTCGGCATAATTAGAGTTGCTGTTCTCCTTTGATTATAAGGTGTGTGTTTGAAAGAAAAAAGGTGTGATATGCTTCTTGGCTATTTTTGTGTGCTTATTCTCCGCAACATTCTTTATACTTCTTTCCGCTTCCACAATTACATGGATCGTCAGGTTCGGGTTTTGCTTTTTTAGATCCACAACAAGACATTTTGTTTTTCACCTTGCTTTCTAGTTTATTTTCTAAACTATTTTAACTTATCGTTTTTACACACGTACAATGTATGAAACATGCGTTGCGAGCTCTCTTGTCATTTTTTTATAGTGAATTGGTCAACTCTGCAACCTTATCTTTGATCTGATTGAATATCTTCCCAGTGTATCCATGGGGTAAAAAGTACGGATCGTCAATGTTCCACACAACAATTTTGCTTGCACATTGTGGGCACTTGTTCAAGATGCTTTCTTTGTGTTTAGGCTTCATAGCTACGATAAGATCGTAGTTCCCAAGTTCTTTCTCATCTAAACTCTCGGGGGCACGCTTCAGATATTCTTGAGCGTTTTCTTTTGCTAAATATGTTTTTGCAACTTCAGATATTGGAATTGCTGGATCCGTCCCTGCAGAGTTTACCTCGACTTCTGGCTTGGACTTCTTCAGTAAAGCTTCTGCTACGGGACTCCGATAAGCATTTCCCGAGCACACAAACAAAATTTTCATACAAATCCCGTTGGCGTAAGTTTCTAACGTATAGACTGACTCAAGGCTTTATAAATTCCGCAATTCTTCCTTCTGCTTAGGGAGTTCTAGAACGAGAAACTTAGTGGGTTCTGCTTTCTATAGCTTCCTCAAAGCCCAGAGGCTTGCTAGGCGTTATTACATAATTTCTTCGGTCTGTCTTGATAATAAGACCGTCTCTGAAGTTCGTTATAGTTAGGAATGCTCTTCCAAGGCCTGGAATGTGATAGTACCCACCATGAAAGCTGGCACCGAAAAGCCTGATGCCGAAAGGTATGAGTATCTTCTCAACCGACTTCACGGATTTTAGAGGTATAGTCTTGCTTCCGCCTATGAGTATGGTAGTCTTTATGATGAGTTCGTCATCTGTTAAGATGTATCTGGTTCGGTAGAGCGACACTAATATCATTAGCATAATCACCCCTACAAAAGCTGAAACGATTGATGCCACTATTCCAAAAATAACTTCCATTGGTGTGAAAAAAGCAGCGTAAACGAAAAACACTGTTATTGTCAAAATGAAAAGAGTTAGAATCCAATATGCCAAGGCTGTGGTCTTAGAAACTTCGGGTTTGTTGATGATGTTCATCTTAAATGAGCAACTTAGCCTATTTCTCTAGTGACTTTCTTATCTTGCGCAGTTCTGCAAGTATCTGCTGGTCTATGTCTTTTACAGGTTTGACTTCAGCTTCTGCCTTAACTGCTTCAGGCTTCATTCCTTTAACAAATTTCATTACAACATCTTTTACCTCTTCGAAATTCTTTATTCCAAAGATAACTGCTTCTGCAGCTTTTCCACCACTGCTACTTGTTCCCGAGAAACCCGCAGTTTGAATTGAGAGTTTGCCTAATCCAAAATGCCTAGAAATTGGGCCTTGGTAGAGGCTAACGTTAGTTATACGATTGTAAGGCACAAAACTCTCAGTTTTCCACCATACCCCTCTTGAAATCGCGATCTTGTCATCTTCCAAAACATAGCATATTGAAGAATGAAACTTGGGAATCCAATACAACGTGATTGCAACAGCAACAAGAATAGGAACAAAGAATGAAAAGGCAATCATAATTCCAGCTTCTATCCATGAAAGCATGATGAACGCAACAACCGGGATCATCCACCAAAGAAAACCGCCTAATAACACGATCGCAAGATAAACCTGATAAAGCGTCTTCAGCTCAACATCTGCCCCGAATTCCGTTTCAACAACCACACTAACACATCCAAGTAAGAATGCGCTCATCTACGCTTTAACTTTTAGTCAATTTCCTCTATTGCATAGACTGGGGTAAAAAAAGCCAGTTATGGGACAATGTATGGCGCGGGGTGCGGGATTCGAACCCGCGCGGCCCGATGGACCACAGGCTTAGCAGGCCTGCCCCCTACCAGGCTAGGGCAACCCCGCAAAGGTAACCCTACTTCACTTTCTCGCAAATCCCTGAAAGACTGCTCAACAACTTTATGGCATGTGTTATTTTTGTCTTTTGCGTTTGTGGACTTGCGTTCGTCCCTAACTTCTGGAGAATATTAGTATCTTTTTTGCACATGGAATTTGTCTCTAAAATACACTTAATGGAAAATCCGAATATCCCTAGGCTATTACTCAAAGTTTTCTCAGCCAGAAATAGTGACGCAATTAAGCCAAAAATATGAGTATTCGCGCCGTAGGGTTTACCATAATTTTTAGAGTTGGGACAGGTAGCAGCCAGAGTTACAGAGTATGAAGAACCATGCAGGGGTTTTGGTGAATATTGTGAACAGGTATGAGAGATCTATCGGCAGGATTCGAATACGTAACGGAAATGGAAGGTTACAGACTGTTCCGAAAACGAAAATAGCCCAAAGATATTGTGAGTTCGTATATGGATACATTTACATCTTTAGACAGTGGAGATGTCTCCCGCAAACCCCCCGTTTTTTCCACAAGCCATAAAAACTGAAGAAAAGATGCACGTGCGCACGTGATACAACTCACAATATTTCATTTTCTTCATTTTAACACAAATATATGTACCAAAAAAGATTTTTCACGCAAAAACTTAAGTCAAACAATTATCAAACTAGTTTTGGTTAAGAACAATGGAAAAAATTAAGATTTATGTGCACAGCTTCAACATTTCTACTCTCGACTTTGTTGACAAAGAAGGAGCCCAGCACGCCTGCGCCCAAGCAGGAAGTACCGCATTCTCAGGTCTGAAACATTATCCAAGCTCTATGGATAACCGCTATTTTTCTGACAAAGAGAGAAACGCTCTTACTGCTGTAGAGAATTTTTGCAGAAAAAGGGTTCTTAACGAAAATAAGGTTGAGGTTAAAGGGTTTAACGAATCTTCCCACGATCTCATTTCAAGAAAAAGTGGTTCACGGCGTTGCCACAGAAGATGCCTTGGAAAAACTTGTAACAACATAGCATATGCGCGCACGGGCGTCAGCAGCAAGAATACGCGGAGCCAAATAAAATTTGGACGATACTCGTCACACACATCCACCAAACCTTCCAATACTACTATAAAGAATAAACGTCCCAAACATTTCACGGAGAACCCGATCAATTGGGCAAATGCCAAATCTGTAACACTCGCTCACCTTTAATTTCAGCTCAATTAGGCATTTGCCTAAACTGCATCCGTTTAAAACCAGAAAAAGCTTTACAAAAAAGCAGCCAAATCCACGCCGAAACCCGACAAGCCTTCAATTTACCGGCAAAACCGCCACAAACACCCAACGGCATTCAATGCGGCCAATGCGCCAACAAATGCAAAATAGCCGAAGGACAGAAAGGATATTGCGGTCTTGTGGAAAACCAAGAAGGCAAGCTAAGACGCCACGGCGGAACACGCGAAAAGGGCATACTACAATGGTACTACGACCCGCTGCCGACAAACTGCGTCTCATGGTGGTTCTGTCCAGGATGCACAGGTGCGGGCTATCCAAAATACGCCTACAAACCAAAAGCAGAAATAGGCTACTCGAACCTCGCTGTTTTCTACGGCAGCTGCAGCACAGACTGCCTCTTCTGCCAAAACTGGCACTACCGCAACCTAGCCCAAAAACGCAAACCCACAATTTCAGCCCAACAGCTAGCATCAAAAGTTAATGGAAAAACATCATGTATCTGTTTCTTTGGAGGCGACCCGTCTACCCAAATGCCCCACGCCCTAAAGACCAGCCAAACTGCCCTAAGAGAAGCTTCAGACAAAAACAAGATACTACGTATCTGTTGGGAAACAAACGGTCGAATGCTCCCAAACTATGCACAACAAGCCGCAGAGCTTTCGCTGAAAAGCGGCGGAAACATGAAATTCGACCTAAAAACATGGAACGAAAACCTCAACAAAGTGCTGTGCGGAACATCAAACAAAGCAACTCTCGAAAACTTCCAAAAAATAGGCAAAAAATACTATAATCAAAGACCGGAACTCCCTATTCTGACCGCTAGCACCCTGCTAATACCCGGCTACGTGGACACCCAAGAAGTTGAAGGCATTGCCAAATTTATTGCAGAGATAAGCCCCCAAATTCCTTACACACTTCTAGCTTTCTATCCAGCATACATACTAAACGATTTGCCAACCACAAGCAGAAAACACGCCCACAACTGCTACATCACCGCGAAAAAACACTTAAATAACGTAAGAATAGGCAACATACACCTACTTTCGTAGGATTCTATCCTACTTTCGTTCTTTCTTCACACACAATACGCGCGCAGGGCAACCCCGCAATTATCCGCCCTAACTCATATTTGCTCTACCTAGTCGCTTTCCGTAGTCTACTCCAGCCACTCATTCACACGATTTATAGTCTGTATTATTTTTGTGTTTCGAGAACAAAAGCTTACGATACACATGGTAAAGTCAAAGCTACCTTGTTCTGCTGTTCTAGGTTTCAGAGTGACTGTTTTCGCTCACGTGTTTCACAACTTCTAGAAGTATCTCTCAAAGAGAAGAAAGCAAAATAGATGAAAGTTCGATCGTTGAAAGTAATAGAATCAAATAAGGAAAGAAAAGAGGAAGTTTCTATTGCTCAGTTTTCTTCGGCGGGGGTTTCTTTTTCTTTTTTATGGCAAAGATGACGACAATCGCAACGATAGCTACAATGACGCAAGTTATCGAAGCTAGGAACCAGATTTGAGTCCAGAATGGTGATGGTTGTCCAAAGAGAGCCCATATGCTGAAGTGGTTGACAACAGCCCACACATAATGCTCGTCTGTGTTTATGTGACTTTCAACTGGAATCCACTTGCCTTCCGTGGCGTTCCAATAATGGATCTGCAATGAGCTTTCGTCCAGCCCTAATTCGGACAGTTGCTCAAGCGTATAGTATATGCGTATGGTGGCATTTACAGCGACGTCTGTTTCGTTGGCAATGATTTCTACATAGTTACTTAAAGCCTTGAGCGTACCTGGTGGGGGTTCCACATTTTCCGGTAAGGTTGTTACATTTCTTATGGCTATTTCGACAGGCTTGTCGATCTCGGTGATTATGAGTTTAGACGAAGTTTTATTCATGGCATCAATTATGAATGGGTTTGTAGCGTTAACAGTCTCTGGATTAGTAATGGTCCCAGTTGTTTGAGAGCCCTCTATTGATAGATTTATGGTATAGACTCCGCTGTAACTGACGATTAGGGATTTTGTTGTCGAGACCTCCAGGTAAGTAGCCGTGATGTTGTATTCTCCGTAGGGCATGTATGCATAGTCTACAGCAAAAGTCGTTGTATATCCGAAGTCGTCGGTTGTTAGCGACATATAGAGTGTTCCGTTTGGCCAATACACTTCCACAGTTACATTTTGTACGGGGTCGCCCACTTGATCAACTACAAGTACTCTTGCAGTGTATGTTTGCGGTTCAATTTTGAATATTAAATCTTTGATGTTGCTGATTGATTCGTTATACCAAATCATGTAGCTGTTGTTAGGACCTGTTTCATTAGGCGTCGGTACGCTTCCAGTGCTGATTAAAGTGACAGCATGGGTAACATTGTTTCCTCCCTCAACTATCAGTTTAAGCTGTTCTCCTGAACTTGGGAATGGATAATCAGCTGTGAGGTTGAAGAAGCGTTCAAGTTTGAATTGAGTGGGGTCGGAATCAACGGGGTCTATTGGCGGCGTTAGAGTTAAGTCGTCAAAATCGACTGTAAGAGACGTGTTGCCATAGTTGAAGTTCATCTGGAGTTTGTTGATGTCGATCGTTGTTTGGTTGAGGAATACTAGCTGCCAAGGTAGCGACTCTACTCCAGTCATTATTTTAAGGAGATTCATCATGACTTGTTTTATGTGGTTGATTTCAGCGGTGAGATCTCCCTCGATCACATATGTTGATTCGAAATGCACTATGCCGTTTTGGTAAGACATCGACTCATTGTAGGATTCCATTGAGCAATATGTCGTGTTTAGTAGCAACTCTACGAAAGGTTTGATCTCTAGGGGTGCCACGTCCGGCAATAGAGCAGCGATCTCATCCCAATACTCTGACAAGTTTGAGGTAGCAGTTAGGTTTACCTGAAATTCCTTGTTTGTACTCGAGTATTCGAGCTTGACTGAAGCGTCTTTTAGCATTGAAAACGTATGATTTAACAATTGTAAGGGGATCTCTGGAGGGATGGACATTGGTGGAATATACATAGATGGAATCGGCGGGTATAACATGAGGTTTCCGATATAAGGTATACATGTTACAACCTTTCCTATCAAACTCGTATGTGGAACCAGCCAAGGATCTGGACTTGGGTTGTTGTCTCCTTTCGTCTTGAAATACCACTCGCCTGTAGTAGTGTTGAAGAATTTGTCTACTGCTCTATGTACAACTATGACGTTCGGATCTGACGGTTTGTAGAATGCGATGATGTCACCAGTTTCATTGTTAGCTACGATTTGACTTGGGTCTGCAATGCTTTCAACTCGTACTATGTCGCCAACCAGCAGAGTGGGGTCCATAGACATACCAGCTACTGCAAAGTATCTGGCCTCTGGCGCAGCAAGGTATTCTACTAATGATCTTAGATCATAGGCGAATGTTAACGATAAAGAAACTTGTTTTGAACTGACTGTGTATGCCACTTGGAAAGAGAGGGTATCAACGGAGGACAGAGTTGCGTTTAACAACGGACATAGCATCATGTTTTGGGCAGGTCCTGACATAATGAACGCCAATGCCTTGATAAAGTTGCCATGTACGGTCGCGTTGAATGTTACATCTGCGCTGGTGGTTCCATAGGTTGGGGTTGTGGTGAACTGAGTGCATTCAAACAAGCCCATTGTCATATTGTATAAGGAGTGTGGACCTGTTTCTGGAAGGGTGCTGTTTATTTCTAGAAGCCATTCGTCTAGCGTTGTCTTGTTGAGGGGGAATTGTGGGAAAGGCAGAGGTAACTCAAAGGACATGACATCATAAATGAAAGTGATATCACTCATCAGGTTTAGGTCGGTTTGGTTTCCCTGAAACTCTATGTTTATGTCGCCTAATGGAAACCCTGATACCATGTGAAACGTGATCGTTCCTTGAGCTACATTGTTAGAGTATTCTCCGACTGCGGAAATGTCGGTAATGTTGAACGGAAACGTTGAAGCAATGTAGGAAGGCAACGCTGTCAGGAAATCTAGTTGAAGGTTGAAAATTCCATCGGAATACGTCCCGGTTATTGCAACATCTGTAGTGTTGAAGGGATACTCTGCAGCAATTCCGGCGGGCAGAGTCATCGTAGCATTAAGTTCGCTTTGAACATTCCCTTCAGAATATGTTTCAAGGATAGAGACTATAGTTGAGTTGAAGGGAAATTCGGACGCTTCTTTCGGCGGAATTTCCATAATGTAGTCTGCTGATGCCACTACTAAGCCGCCGTCTTTGGTGATTCCTATTACTCCTTGCATTGTGGGACCAGTGTTCGGACTGTTGACTTCTGACACAACCATGTCAGAGTAATCTAACGCTCCTGCTAACGTTACGGTGCCATTTGGATAGACGATGAACCTTGCTTCTACGTCCTTAAAGGGAGCGTCAAACTCGGTATATGAGTATTCTCTTGAAAGCGGTACATTATATATGGTGTGAGGAATGTATGGATAATCTACTGTGGTGTCCAACCTTATCTCAGAAATGTTCAACGGGTTAATGCTTGAAGCGTAGATTGTGGGTCCGTAGAGACTAACGTTAACAACATTTATGCCCGTTTCGAAATAGGCAGATTCCGAGCGGCCCTCGATAAATAATTGCTGATAGCTCTCACTTATTAGGTTGTACACTTTGACATCATACCAACCCGGATCGCTAACATTAAACTCCACTCCTATTTGCAAAAGGTCGAATTTCCCATCGCCGTCCTTGTCCACTCCCTCATCATAAACATTGCCAGTAAGGCTGGCTCTTGGGCTCTCAGCGCCTGCAAAGGGTATCCGCATCAACGACAATGACAGAATCGTAAGAAGAAACGTGACAGTGAGCACATTCCGTATGGATATTCTTATCATTTATTTCACCATGCAACCCTATATTATAGGGTGCTTATATAAAATTAAGCTTAAAATAAGCCAAACAATGGAAGACAGTACCATGCGAGTTACAGGAATGTGTTTAAGAAATCTTTTTCGCAGACGACTTAGATCTTCACTTTGTGTTATCGGCGTTGCTTTGGCCGTCACGTTTGTTGTAGCTGTGGGGGCATCTACCACAAGATACATGGCAGTCATTAAAGAAATGAACATGTTCTTTAATGGTAAGGTTGTTGTCGTCGCTAGGGACGTAATTGTCATCCAAGCATTCCCGATTGGAGGGGTCATTCCGGAAAGTGTGGTTGACAAGTTGAACGCTATGGACGGAGTCGAAACAGTTGTGCCAATGTTGTTCAATCTCGACTTCGCACTGGCGGGTGACGCTCAACCTTTTCCGCTCAATGTTACGATCGGAGTGCCTGTGGGAAACTGGTCAGTGTTAGTAGGTTCGACGCCGTTGAAAAACGGAGGTTGGCCTTCAGCGGAATCTAGTGACAAAGTGGTGGTAGGGCCTTCTTTAGCAGACTTGTACAATTTAACCGTTGGCTCAACAATTATAATAAAAGACCACAAGTTGGAAGTTTCGGGAATCATGGAAACACATTCTGTGTTTCTATCTCGCACAATTATAATGCCTCTCGAATCAGCTCAAGAAATATACAGATATCCTATGCAGATCAACATGGCGATCGTCTCATCAGATGAAGAGGCAGATGAGAGAGAACTAGCTGATAGAATTGAGAAAGAAATCAGCTATGTAATGGCGTTATCTGATGATGAAAGAAAAGAAATAATTGAACCTATCATTAGCGAGGTCGAAACATGGAATATTGGGATACAAAGCATTCTTTTCTTCATGAGCGTGATACTTGTGACCGTGGTAGCAATGATGAATGTTTCTGAGAGACGGAAAGACTTCGCCACATTGATTGCAATCGGAGCCTCTAGAGGCTTTATCATTCGTATAGTGATTACTGAAACCTTTCTTATAGGTTTACTTGGGGGTCTTATTGGACTGCTGTTTGGCACGGTCGGTGCATTTTGGCTAGGCAGCATCTATGCCGATGTCCCAATTGCATTATTCTTTCCTAACGTCTTAGAAGTTGTTCCGTTCTCCTTTATGATTGAGATTCTAGCGTCCACAATCGTTGTTAGTTGCGTTGCAGGCATTATACCAGCTATAACGGCTGCTAGAATGAAGATTTCGGAGGTTTTGAGGGCTGAGTATTGATTGTCAGGACATTTGAGTTGACACGGAAGTTTCATCTCGGCTCATCTACAATTGTGGCGGTGAATAAGGTAAACTTAGTAATCAAAGGATCCGCCTTGACGTCTATTGTCGGTCCCTCTGGTTCAGGTAAAACCACACTCCTTCATTTGATAGGGCTGAACGACAATCCGACCGCGGGAAAAGTGTTCTTCGCAGACAAAGACACCTTCCTCATGAGTGATAAAGAAAAGAGAAGAACTCGACTCTTCAACATCGGTTTTATCTTCCAAACCTTTAACTTGTTGCCCACGCTCACTGCCTTAGAAAACGTGGAGTTGCCGATGGCGTTAGCTAAGATCTCGCACAAGATGCAGAGAAAAATGGCTGTTCGACTTCTTGATGAGGTAGAGCTCACAACTCGGCTTAACCATCGTCCCAAGGAATTAAGTGCTGGTGAAAGACAACGAGTTGCAATTGCTCGAGCTCTCGCAAACGATCCTTCACTTATTCTCGCCGATGAACCAACTGGCGAATTAGACTCGGAAACGGGGATTAAGATCATACAGTTGCTTTTAGATTTATGTAGAAAACGTAAAACAGCGGTGGTTGTAGCGACGCATGATGAAAAGATAATTAAAGTAGCAGATGCGGTTCACAAAATTCGTGACGGCTCAATAGTCGATTAGAATTTGTAGGTACTTTTGGATTTCCTGTCAGCATTATGAAGAAAATTGCAAGTCGAATTGAAGCGCATTAGAGGATAGTAAATATACTCTGCATTCTCAGTCTCTAGATTAGCAGATGTTACTTTTTTTGGAAGCAGCTTGCACCTTGTTGAACATAAACCGAAAAAGGGAGATACGATTCGTTTTTGTTTTTGGCTATTCCATCTTGAAGTAGTCACTTATCCTAATTGGATGAAGTCAGAAGTTTTATTACTCAGCTATCGCTTTCTTTGAAACCGCTTGACATGGTGAGACTTTTGCAGATTCTGATTGTTTATGATTCAAAGACTGGGCATACGGAGAAAATGGCTTTTGCGGTTGCTGAGGGTGTGAAAGAGGCTGGCGGCGTTGATGTTGTGGTGAAGAATGTGGATAAAACGACTAGTGAGAATTTGTTGAAAGCTGATGGAATTATTGTCGGGTCGCCTACTTACTACGGTCAAATGTCCAGCAAAGTCAAGGCCATGTTTGATGAGTCGGTTAAGATTCATGGAAAATTGGAAGGTAAGGTGGGTGCAGCCTTCACAAGTTCTGGCGGCGTCGCCAGTGGCGCTGAGACCACCATCATTTCAATTTTGGAAGCTATGCTTATTCACGGAATGGTTATTCAAGGGCGATCCCATGCTGAGCATTACGGCGCCGCTGCAGTTGGAAAGCCGAAGGAACGAGAAGAAGAAAGATGCAGAGAGTTAGGCAAGATGGTTGCTGACCTTGTCCTGAAACTAAAGCCTTGAGCATTCGGAAAACATTCCTACAAACTTAAATAATCCTCAAACAGATTTTTGGTTTATTCGCAAACAGGGGGCCGGTCGTCTAGCTCGGTAGGACATTGGCTTTACGAGCCAAAGGTCGCTGGTTCAAGTCCGGCCCGGCCCACCATAACAAGCCTTGCACAAAAAAGCACAAATACTCGACCGCATATTCACAGTAAAAGAGCGGAGAACGATGCCCACAGAGATTACGGATACGGAAAAATTTGTAGAGCTAAGCGAACGCGCGGCTTACTGCGCTATAAAAAGGCTACCGAGAACAGTAAAATTAAAACTCCGCACGCCAAGACTGCTTTACACGTTGAAGATAGATCCAACAAAAGCAGAAGAAATTATAAAGAAACTGCACTGCGAGATTCGGGAACTCTAATTTTACGCCAAATTAAGAGCCACGCTACTTATTGATCGTTCATAATTCTTATCAGATTCAGAACGTTAACATACAGCGATTTGGGTGAATCTCATGGTAGAAGTTGAAGACGCTCAAGATATTGCAATTAGTTTTGTTAAGGACAAGAGAAATGTGGAAGATGTTAGAGTGGTCATAACAGAACAGAAAGATGGAGTTTGGATAGTCATAGGGACATGTCCCATAAACCTATGTGGACATCCTTGGAGAGAAAATTTCGAAATAAAAATAAATCAAAAAGGCAAAATAACGGCTTCAAGTTTCAAGCTGATGTAGGCAAGTAATGGTTTAAGGACCAGCGAACATTTAATTCCAGATCAAAACTATGAAGCTAGCAAACAAACCGAACAACACAGAGAAAGGCAACCCTGGAAACATCCCTTTCTTCTCCACCATTTTGAAGGACAAAAAGGAACCCAATAGCACCCCAAACATTGCAGCAACACAAGCCTCCCAGCCAAAACTCAAAAAAACCCGGCTGACCAGCATTGAATAGAATGTCAAATCGCCAAGCCCTACGTAAATGTTTTTGAAGGAGAAACTGGCCCCAGGCAAATGCTCTAAACCTTTCGCAGCAATCTTACCCACAGGACCACGGAAAACAGCAACTACGTCATAAATAGCCAGTAACAATAGAATCAAGACTGCACTAAACAAAGGAATAGAAGCTCCCAACAATGCTCCAGTGGCTCCTCCAAATATAAGAATGATAATCGCATGAAACTTGCCCTTTCTCAAAAAAACCTCTAGAACAAAAAATGCAGTCGTTAGAATAGTCAAAACAAAAATCACCGCCGAAGAGACTTCTATGTCTAAAATCATGAGAACAAGTTCAAAATAAAGGATCGCAAGAAGGAATGTGAGGACGGAAAACGCTAGACCCATTAAAAGACGGAGGAAACGATGTACACCACGCTTCAAGAGAAAATATATCATGGTAGCACCGAACCCTGCTGCAAGAACAAAAATCATTGCGTTAAATAGTGGTCCATACCCCGTCTCAGGAAATACCGTTGTAGGGGTCAATTCTACTTTGGATTCCAAGAACAAGAACGTACACAGAACGCTAACAAGCAAGCTTGCAAATATGGGTGCAATGTAAATAGGGGTTGCTTTAAACTCTTTTTCAGCCATAGCGTCTGACCTGCCTACTCACAATTCTAAAACCAGCGAATAACACTTTCTACACAATAAAGAGAAAAAAAGGGAGGTTCAGTAACAGTGCTGAAAAAGCATTATTTCTTGATAATAAATGATTTCCCTTTCTTGATAATTACAGATTTGCCATTATTCGTGCAAACCACTCCGCTTGGGCTTTTCAGAACAACATTGTTTCTATTTGACACGAAAACTATGTCCATCGCCTTGTAAACCAACTTGGAGCCTTTAGCCACAAGAGTATCTAGATGGCCACCCTCATTTAAAAAGGCAAATATGAACCCATAATCTTCGTCGGAACATCGACGCCTATGCATTCTATCTTTAAAAAATTGATCAAGTAAATCTTCTGCTTTAGTCACGAATTCTCGGCGGTTTTCATATCCCCTTTCTGCCAAATCTTCGTCAGTTGCTGTAGTGAGGCTTTGCTGTGGTTCTTTTGTGTCTCCCAGCATCAAGAAGGGTTCGTTGATTTCTTTCTCGACAGATTTGCCGATAGCGCCCTTTTCAGTTTCAACTATGGTGTCAAGGATTAGTTTGCCGTGTCCATGAAATATGTAGCCTTTTTGTTGGTCGTTTAGTTCTATTGGAAGAGCCAACGTTTCTTTCCCGATTTTTATTATGCCTTTTTCTGTTTGCCACAGCGTTATGTCTTCAGATGTTTTTGAAATTGTGTCGCCTAGTTGATAGTCTCGCCAAATCATTCGTGGTTCCTTCTTTCAAGAAATCTGGTGACTCTTCGCGCCATTTTGTATGCGGTTCGACCTGGCATAGTGATGAGGTAGCGTCCTCTGACTTTTTCTTGAACTACTAGCCCTGCTTCTTCAAGCACGTTGAGGTGGCTTGAAAGCGTGCTCGTGGTTATCTCTGAAAGTTTCTCTTGCATCTCATTAATGTATTTTCCACCGCTCATAAGTTCACTTAATATCCTCAGTCTGTGCTCGTGACCTAGTGCACTCATAACCTCAGCCACTTTGGGAAGACTAGCTTCTATTTCATCCTCGCGTCTATATGGTTCTGTGCGTGCGTGTATCCTGACGCCTCGAGGACCAATGAATATAGATTTTTCAAGTTCGCCGTGTATGCCTTCTGCAACGCCTTCCATAACATCTTCGACGTAGTCGTGAACACGGTTACCAACATCTATGTATATGCCTCGGCTTTTTTTTCGTCCTCTTTCGGTAATGCCTTTAAGTTCTTCTTTGAGAACTGACATTTCTTCTTTGAGTTTTTTCATTTCTTCTTTTAAGTCCTCAGACATTCGATTCTCACCATAACTAGTTTCACATTTGTCAAATTTAATTCTAAAAACATCTAATAGAAACCGATAAATATAAACTTTACTATATACATACACGCTGGCTATATTTTATTCGTTAGTTCTTACCTTCAAACAGTAAACCTGTCGCCTGCCTTTGGCACTATAGCTTTTAAACCTACCTTCTTCTTCACCCATCTGGCAAATCGTTCACAGTTCCCTTCAGCACCATGAACTGCAAACACGGCAGGATTACCTTCCAAATTCTTTACAACCTCTCGAAGTTGACTGGCGTCACAATGAGAAGAGAAATCGAAATGTTCCACTTGAGCCTCAACTTTACGCATTTTACCATCGATTACACACATTCCCTTTTCCAACAGTTCATGCCCTGGTGTGCCCGGTATTTGATAGCTGACAAGGAAAACAGCGTTGCGAGTTTTCTTGCCTAACTTTGAAATGTAGAAAGCGGCTGGACCACCTTTTAACATGCCTGCTGGTGAAATAATTACGCCTGGTTTTTTAGGTGCGGTTCTGCGATCTCTCCATCCATCTACCCACATGGCCCCGTGAACAGCGTCCATAAAAAGGCGTGGATCACGCAGAAATTCTGTGTTGGCCATCATTACACGGTTAGCTGCTCTAGCCATACCGTCTATAGTTATTGGATATTCAAAGTGGTGTGCTGCAAGAATGCAGGCGATTTCTTGTGAGCGTCCGATGCTGAAAGCGGGAACGAGAACTGTGCCGCCTTTTTCTACAACATCAATAACATGAGCGATAAAATTCTTCTCCAATTCCAGCCGTTCAGTATGGTCTTCGTCTGCATAGGTTGTTTCAATTATTATAGCGTCAAGTTCTCCATAGTTATTGTCTGCAGATGATAAAAGCTGGGTTTTAGAGGTGTTAAAATCGCCTGTGAATAGAATCCGCTTGCCTTCCGCTTCTAAAAGAATTTGAGCGCTCCCAGGAACGTGTCCAGCGTCGAGAAGTTGGAAACTTATGTCGCCAACAGTTTTATTCTCCCTGTAAATTGGGTAGACACAATTTTGCATCATATATTTTAATTCAAGATACTCAAAAGGGAGATAATAGCCTGAAAGATGAATAAAATCTTTAATCAGAAGTTGCACTAACTCCAAAGTCAAGCGAGTTGAAAAAAGCGGCTTCTTATCTTGTATGTAAAAAATAGGTAGCGCTCCAGAATGGTCAAGATGACAATGCGTTAATACAAGCGCATCCACATCTTTAGGAGCAATATGCATAGGAAAACCAGGCTCGTGACCCATCATAACTCCATGATCCAACAAAACCTGCGTTTTGCCAGTCTTTACCGCTATTGCTGTTCTGCCAACTTCACGAGCACCGCCAAGAAACCTAATTTCTAAGGGAAATTCTCTCACCTTCTATCCTTATTTACTAATTTCCGCACGAGCAGCGACAGCTTTGACGGATCCCTTTCGGATAGCGTTTAGAACGCCTTCAACAGTCGGCTGCGCTTCTACTTCTGTGAATACGGTCCACATTTCCTTTACATTATGAGCATCTGTTCCAGCAACTCCGGGCAAGTTTTTTGCCCTTGCCAATTCTTGGGCCTGCATGTTTTCTTTTGGTGTTGCAGTAGGATTTAAGACTTCGATGGCGTGGGCGTCAATGTTCATGGCTGAATCGCCAATGCCCAAGGAACGATACGGATGAGGTATTACAATTACTCCATCTGTTGCCTTTGCGAACTCGATAGTGGAGTTTAGTGTCAGTGGATATTCTGGCTTTTCTTCGACACCTAAAATAACTATGTCTCCCTGATTTGTGCTTATCTCGATTCCGGGCAGAATCACTAAATCTTCATAGACGCTGGCAAGTTTACGAACTGTAAAATAGCCCTCTAAGGTGTTATGGTCGGTGATTGCCACGCCTTTAATAAGAGGGTGCGCGTGCAACTGGTCTACGATAAGTTTTGGGCTAATTGTAGAGTCACTTGAAAAAACTGTATGAAGATGTAAGTCTACTCCAAACATGCGATTTTTCTCTCAAACTACGGGTTTTTGAAGGGTTTCTACAATGTTGCTGAGAACGTTCTCGTTCAATGTTTCTTTTACATCAAACACGGTTAGTGATAAATCTTTTCTATTGATGCGCTCGCAAGCTGCTGAAACTTTACCTTTCCAAGCCAAGTCTTCAACCAAGACCACCTTTTCGTAAGAAGATGCAGCAATGAAATTTTTGACTTGTTCAGCTACATATTTGATGGTTTCAAGGTCCATCGGTGTCGCAATTTCATGTTGAGATAAAGGATACATTTCATCAAGCTCTAACGGAATTACGCCAAATGGTGCTGCGTAGATACATATGTGAAACGCAGTATGGTTTCCAAGCAGTTTCTGCTCCATCTTTTTAATTAGGCTTTTTACTTCTTTAGCTTTATGGAAAGGCTTTTTGGAGAGTTGGGGTAACAACACAAGAATCTTAGCTTTTTCTGGTGGTGAATATCTCTCCTCAAACAGCTTCTTATACCGTAAAACCTCCGGTCGCATAAGCCCTAAGTTACTGAAAAAGAAAAGCCCGCTCTTTTTAGTTGCTGGACCGTAGCGCTCTATGTAATTCTCATATTTCTTGAGTCGTTTTAAGGCTTGAAGCAAAGCAGGATGTGCATGGACCCTTGCTTCCAAGTGTTCCCATAGTCGACCTTCAACAATGGCTTGTTTTACACGTTTTAGCTCCGCAAAACTTGCGTACAGGTTGTGCTTTGCCAAAGCCTCTTGTTTCTCTTTCTGTGGCATTTGCGTCATGTCTTTTGGAGTGAATCTTGTACAGATTGGACAGGAACAGGGGAAATATTGGAGCCTGCTAAGTCTGCTAGTTCCATATTCTGTCATGTAGCGGTCTTGTCTTGCAAAGATTGCGTAAGCAGCTGAATCGAATATGTCACATCCTAAAGCTACAGCTAGTGCAAACATGAAAGGGTGGCCTGCACCGAAAAGATGTAAGGGCCTTTGCAAAGGCATGTTCATCTTTGCTGTCAGAATCATGTCAACCAATGTGTCAAAAATGTACTGTTTCATGATTGTAGTAGGGCTCCCTAAGGCGTGAATTTGAAAGGGTAACCTGCCTACTTGCTTAGCTGAATAAGCAACTAGGTCAAGATGCTGTCCACCTTGTATTGGAGCAACCCACAGGACATCATCTCGCGTTTTAATTTTTGCCAGTTGGTTAGCACGCTTTATTGTTTCATCAACTGTTTGTTTTGCATGTTCTCTTGTCGTGTGCCAGCTTGTTGGTATGTCCAAGATAGTAGCGATATCTGTGGAAATTTGTTCTTGGTAACGCACAATTTCTGCAGGGCTAACATCGATTTCTCCATAGACAAGAATTTGATAGGCTCCAGAGTCAGTCATGATCACGCCGTCGAAATCTAGGAGTTTATGTACTCCATTTTCCGTGATTTCTTCGCCCGTTTGTTTCTTTAAAATGTACGCGTTTGTTATCAATGCTTTGCAGCCAAACTCTTTGCTCATAGTTTTCGGTGAGATTGGTTGAATAGCTGGGTTTATCACCGGCAGCAAAATGGGTGTTTCAATAGTCCCACTTTTAGTTTTTATCCTACCTAGCCTAGCAAGCATATCTCTATGGCGTACTTCAAAGCTCATCTTATTGGATCCGCCAAAACATGCTTTAATATCCCTACTATATTTCTTTATACTTGTTTAGGAGAGGGGAAGAGCATGGTATGTATCGTTTCATCGTGGGAAAAACCGGAGCTAAGAGATCCTGTTTTAATAGAGGGCTTGCCGGGCATTGGATTTGTTGCTAACATAGCTGCTTTACATCTTATTCGGGAGTTGAAGGCAAACCTCTTTGCTGAAATCCGCTGCTCTTCCTTTCAAGACTTTGCTGTTACTGCTGAAAAAGGACAAACCCGCTATCCCATTAATGAGCTGTATTATTGCAAGGGGACAGAGGGGGAACGTGATCTTATTATTCTTTACGGGAACACACAAGCATTGACCACAACAGGGCAATACGAGCTTTGTGGGCGTATTTTGAATGTATCTGAAGAACTTGGCTGCCGCTCCGTGATAACTCTGGGCGGCTTGAAAATAGCGCAGGAAGTTGAAAAACCAAAACTTTACTTCGCCGCCACCGACAAGGAAACCGCGAGCGAACTGTTAGAGAGAGGTGTCGAAATTATTAGAGGCCAGATTTTCGGAGTTGCAGGGCTTCTAGTAGGAATTGGGAGATTGAAAGGTTTCCGCGGCTTTTGTCTATTAGCTGAGACTTTAGGGCTCTATCCAGATAGTGTTGCCACTCATGAGGCTCTAAATGTACTTTGTAGCATGCTTGATTTGAAAGTCAACCTTGACAATTTAGATGATACTGTGAAAGTCACACGAGGTCTTTTGGAAAACTTTGGCTTACTTGAACGTTCCATAAAAGAAAGAAAAAAAGAGGAATCTCAATTTCGCTGGGTTGTCTAAGCTTTCATTTCGCTTAGAAACTGCTCATATACCTTCTGCACACGCTCAGCTGCTGGTCCAGTTCCCTCTGCAATACCCTTCTCTGTGATCTTGATTTTCTCCATTACCCAGATGAACCCCTTATCCTCGTAAAGCCTAACCATGGTCGGAAACACTTTTTCCAAACGTTTTGCAAGGGCTTTCAAGTCAAAGGGCTTTTCAACTGCAAATATTTTGGCTACAACGTTACCATTTATTACAACTCTGTGCAATGTTTGACCCTTTTCGTCTTTTGCTTCTGATAAGCAGAGGTTCATGTTGTCTGGGTTTATTCCGATGAGAGTCCCACTATAGGATTTGCCGTTGACGGTTGCTACTGTGATTTTCTTGTCAAGTAAAGTGGCCACTTCGTTGAAAAATCTTCTTTGAGCTGCTGACAATGTATTCTACCTTCTTTATTCCGCGGTGATATTATAACTCTGCACCTTTTTAGGATTTTGATATTTCAGAACCTATTTGCAGCTTTTTGCGTTGTTCGTGTTCTTGTTTTAGCGTAACTATAGTGTTTGAAGGCACATCTCGATGCAACACGACATCAGGGCCTATCCAGCAATTGTTGCCCACCTTCACTCCAGGCATAAACAACGTGTTTATACCGGTTTTGACGTTGTCACCGAGTATAACGCCGAGTTTTCTTCTTCCGGTGTCCACAACTTTGTCTTTAACCTTCATTTTTATTGATTTACCGTCGAAACGATAGTTGGCGATTGTGGTTCCTGCTCCGAAGTTGCAGTTTTCACCTATTATACTATCGCCTACGTAGGATAAATGGCCAATATGGCTTCTATCCATGATTATGCTGTTCTTTATTTCACACGCATTTCCGATTTTTACTTTTTGGCCAATACTAGTGAAAGAGCGTATGAAGCAGTTTGGTCCTATGTCACTGTCCTTGCCTATGAAGACTGGCCCTTCAATGTATGCTCCAGAGCGGATTCTCGCACCTTCTTCAACAACCGCAGGACCTATTAAATGAACTGCATCCTCAATTTGCCCCTCTATCTTTGACTTTGCCTTTTCAAGGACCCAACAGTTAGCTTCAAACAAATCCCAAAGCAGCCCCACATCAAACATTTCGTTGCTCGAAAGCTTCGCAGCTGCAACCCTGCGTTCTTCTTTCAGAAAGAGCGAAAAAGAATCGGTTATCTCTAACTCTCCTCTTGGAGATGGTTTTGTATGCCTAATTGCTTCGAAGATTTCTGTTGAAAGAACATATACGCCAGCGTTTGCTAGGTTAGTTGGGGCTTCGTCTCGGCGAGGCTTTTCTACAATACTCTTGACATAAGTATTCTCAAGTTCTACTATACCATAGTGTTCAGGATTTTCAACAGGGACAACCCCTATAGTAACCACAGGTTTCTCTTTTTCATGCGTCAGGAGTACTGTGCTTATCACGTTGGAAGTTGTTAACCAGTCGCCGTATGTCAAGAGGAAGCTTTCTTTCACGAAAGGTTCAGCGAAGCTTGTAGCGTCTGCAGTGCCCTTAAGCTGTTTCTGAACCGCATATTCGAATTTCATCTTGTATTTCGATCCGTCTCCTAAATAGTGTTGAAGGTGTTCTGCCATGTAGTTAACGATGAAAACGATTTCGTTTATTCCCGCGTGTTTGAGAGTGGTCAGCACGTGATCTATTATTGGTTTCCCACCGACTGGAACGAGATGTTTAGGGCGTGTAAGGGTAAGTGGGTGCAGACGTGTTCCTTTTCCCGCAGCTAGAATTACGGCTTTCATCGAGTTGCCTCCTTGACCAGTTTACTCATAAGTCTTATGGCTTTTTTCATAATTGTTTCTGCCGTTTTTCTGTTTTCAGTCTCCACTGTTATGCGCATCATGGGTTCTGTTCCTGAAGGTCTTATCAGAAGCCAGCCTTGTTTCAAGGTTAAGCGGAATCCATCTACTTTTAATTGTTCTTTGGCACCGGAAAAGACTACAGGCAAGGCTTCGTATACTTTTTTCATTACAGCGAGTTTTACAGAATTTGGGCATGTAACATTCTGTCTTAACAACGGATATCGCGGCGTTTCGGAAATGAAGTATGATAGGGGTTGATTCGCTTCTTCCAGAGTTTGGAGCAGTAGGATTGATGAGAGGATGCCATCTGGGCAGTAGTGGTAATTCGGATGTATCCATGCACCACAGGGCTCGCCTCCGAAAGTCGCGTTGTGTTGTTTTACAGCTTCTGCGATGTTTATGTCGCCCACCTTTGTTCTAACGACTTTTCCGCCTTCCGCTTCGATCATCTTTTCGATACACATTGAAGCCTCTACATGCGTTACTATTGTCTTATTTTTTTGCCATTTTATTGCATAAGCAGCGTAGGCGGCAAAAATCTGGTCTGGCGGTGTCATACGCCCTTTTTCATCTATCGTTACCATTCTGTCTCCATCTCCGTCATACGCTATTCCCAAGTCAGCCTTTAGGTTTCTAACAATCTTGCACAGTGGCTTCAGCGACTCTTCGTTTGGTTCGGCACCTCTTCCCGGAAAATATCCGTCTGGCTGTGAGTTAATAGCGGTGACGCTACAATTTAACTGACGAAGCATTTTAGGTGCAAGTTGGCTGGTGGCTCCGTTGCCAGGGTCTATGACTAATTTCCACGATTTTTTGAGTACGACGTTTTTCGTTATCATCTCGACGTATTGTTGGGTTTCGTCTATTGTAATGGTTTTGCCTATGTTTTGCCAGGCTGTTAGTTCAAATCGTTGTTTGGCGATTAGTTTTTCAATTTGGTTTTCTTGGGTTTCATTATAGGCTGTTGTATCCGGGTTGTAGAGTTTGATACCATTATATTCCGGGGGGTTGTGGCTAGCGGTAATCATTACCCCGGCGTCGGCTTTCGTTTTTTTTGTAAGGTAAGCTAGGACGGGTGTTGGAATTATACCTTGTTGTATAGTGGTGGCACCACAGGCTGTTATGCCGGCTGTTAATGCGTATTGTAACATGAGGGATGTTGTGCGCATGTCGTGAGCCGTTAGGATCGTTCTTGCTTTTGTATTAGTGACCAAGGCTTGTCCGACTTGGAGAGCCAGTTGTGGTGTTATAGTTATGTTAGCCTTGCCTCTTATGCCGCTTGTTCCAAAGAGCTTTGCCAAGCGTTTTCCCTGCCTTCTGGTGTTTGCCGTGGGGGTTTATAGTGTTTGTGTGTCCGTGACGCTTGGACTGGACTATTCTACTAAGCCCAAAATATCGATGGTTGCTTTTACCATGCGCGTATATACTCGACTTGTTTATATTCCGCATCTCACAAATTCCTGCAAAGGTGAAAGCATGATCATTGGATTAGACCATGTTGGGATAGCTGTGAACAGAATGGACGATGTTTTACCCATCTATAAACAGCTCCTAGGATTGAAACTAGAGAAGTTGAAAGATGCTGAGCAACACAAGATTAAAGCAGCTTTCTTGGCTGTTGGAGAAACAAGTATCGAGTTGATAGAGCCCTTGGACAAGGAAAGTCCAGTGTCGAAATTCTTGGAAAAGCGAGGTCAAGGAATACATCACATAGCGTTCAGGGTTAATAACATAGAAAAAATGCTTGAACAACTAAAGGCCAAAGGCATAGTTTTGATTGACGAGAAGCCTAGAACCGGTATCGAAGGAGGAAAGATAGCGTTTCTACATCCCAAAAGCACTGGAAACGTCTTAATAGAGCTGTGTGAACGCTAAATTCAAAATGTCCAGCCAAAGTACGCCAGAGCCACTCGAAATTCAACACACAATCCTTGATTACAAAATCTATTATTATGACAAC
This sequence comes from Candidatus Bathyarchaeota archaeon, assembly GCA_023131225.1. Lineage (NCBI taxonomy): Archaea > Thermoproteati > Candidatus Bathyarchaeota > Candidatus Bathyarchaeota archaeon. Next base: position 39,803 of record JAGLZW010000036.1, read on the forward strand.
GTGTCTTCTACAAATGATATAGCTAAAGAAATCGCGAAAAAAGGCGGCGAAGAGAAGATAGTGATTCTTGCCGAAACACAAACATATGGAAAGGGCAGACTTGGAAGACGGTGGATTTCTCCAAAGGGAGGAATCTGGTTTTCAGTAATATTGCGACCCAGAATGACTCCAAAAGAAGCTTTGAAGCTGACTTTTATAGCTTCATCAGCTGTTGCAAAAGCAATCAAGAAAATGTCTGGGTTGAAGATTGAGGTCAAATGGCCAAACGATGTTCTTGTTAATAGTAAAAAAATCTGCGGAATTTTAACCGAGACAAGCGTCAAAGAGGATTTGATTGAATTTGCGGTTGTGGGAGTTGGAATAAACGCGAACATAGATTTGGAAGTGTTCCCCAGCCGTCTACGGGGCAAAGTAACGTCTTTGAAGCATGAGTTGGGCTACAGGATAAGAAGAAGGGCGTTAACAAGAAGCATCTTGCAAAACTTTGAACATCATTACAAGCGTCTGCAACAGGGACAATGGAATATCTTGCGGCAAGAATGGAAAAGCATGGCAGCCTTTCTCGGTGAACAAGTGGAGGTTACTAATTCTAGCGAGGTTTTTGTGGGAAAGGCATGGGACTTGGATGAAGATGGTGCTCTTATCATTAGGCTTGAGAATGGCACTTTGAAAAAAATTGTGGTGGGCGATGTAATGGTGAGAAAACATCCTTAGCCAATTTTGCGTTTTTTTCTCCATTTTACGCCTTCAGGTGTGTCCTCTATGATTATGCCCATTTTTCGCAGTTTATCTCGAATGGCGTCAGAGGTTTCCCATTTCTTATGCTTCCTTGCCTCTTCTCTCTTCTTAATCAACTCCTCGACTTCTTCGGGCAACTTCGCCTCTTTCCGACTCCAAAAATCACTTGAGACTCCTAGGACTTTGTCAAAGTCCAACATCAAATCTTTCACTTGCTTCGCTCCTGCCTGACCTAGCTTCCTCTGGTCGATCAATATGTTTACCTCTTTCACGAGGTTGAATACTGCTGCGAGAGCTTTGTTTATGTCCAAGTCGTCATCCATCGCATCTTCGAAATCTTTTCTCGCCTTTTCAATTGATTCTTTGATTTTTTCGTGACCAACACCGTTTTTGACATCTTCAAGTCTTTCCAAGAAATCGTAGAGTCGCTGTAAAGCGTTTTTAGCTGCTTCCAAGCCCTCAAAAGTAAAGTGAAGCTGTTTCCTGTAGTGAGTTGACATTAGCAAGTATCTTATAGCCAATGGGTCGTATCCCATGCGCATTAAATCTCGCAATGTGTAGAAGTTCTTGAGGGATTTACCCATTCTTTCACCTTTAATAAGCAAGTGTTCGTTATGCACCCAATAATTGACAAACTTTTTGCCAGTCACTGCTTCGCTTTGGGCAATTTCGTTTTCGTGGTGGGGAAACACGTTGTCAACTCCACCCGTATGAATATCCAAGGTTTCACCCAAGTATTTCATCGACATGGCGGAGCATTCAATGTGCCATCCTGGTCTGCCTTTGCCCAGCTTTGTTTCCCAAAAAACATCGCCATCGTCTAGGTCCCAAGCTCTCCAAAGAGCGAAATCACTTGCCTGCTCTTTGCCATATTCGTCAACTTTGACCCTTGCTCCAACTTTGAGTTCTTTAAGTTTCATTTTGGACAGTTTGCCATAGTCTTTGAATTTGGAGATTTTATAGTAGATTGAGTTGTCTTCGCCTCTGTAGCCGTAGCCTTTCTCCATCAAAATTCTAATCAATCTAACCATTTCATCTATGTGCTCGGTGGCTCTTGGAACAAATTGGGGTTTTTCAATGTTCAGCATCTGCAGGTCTTCAAAGAACGCGTCGATATACTTCTGAGTATACTTTTCTAGAGGCAATCCTTCTCTTTGCATGCCTTGGATAGTTTTGTCATCTACGTCGGTGAGGTTCATCACGTGCTTCACGTCGAAGCCTCGATGTTCCAGCCAACGTCTCAGCAAATCCACAAACACGTATGCCCTAAGATTACCTATGTGTGCATAATCATACACGGTTAACCCGCATGAATACATGCGAACTTTGCCCTCTTCGAGAGGCTTGAACACCTCTTTTTTTCGGGTCATTGTGTTGTAGAATCGCAGCATCAAGTGTCGCCATATTTTCAAAGAGGTTCTGAAAGTTATGTTTTTCTATGTTTGGTTGGTGAAGCAAATATATATCTGAAGGGAATAGTGTAGCAATTCCTTGGTGGACTAGTTTGTCGACTCGTGAACCTACAGTGAAAGAGAAGATTCAGCGAATGCGTAAGCTGCGGGAAAGGGCGAAGCTTGGAGGCGGAAAAAAACGGATAGAAAAGCAACATAAGCAAGGTAAGCTTACTGCAAGAGAAAGAATTGACTTGCTTTTAGACCCTGGCAGCTTCGTAGAACTTGACCCTTTTATCGTTCACCGATGCACTGATTTTGGAATGGCTGAAAGAAAAATTTCTGGAGACGGCGTGGTAACGGGATATGGGACAATCAACGGGCGGTTAGTCTACGTTTTTTCCCAAGATTTCACAGTGTTCGGTGGCTCCTTAGGAGAAATGTTTGCTAAAAAGATGTGCAAGTTAATGGACTTAGCTATGAAAACAGGCGCGCCAATCATAGGATTGAATGACAGCGGCGGCGCAAGAATCCAAGAAGGAGTTGCAAGCCTTGCAGGCTACGGCGACATATTCTTCAGAAACGTGATAGCTTCGGGTGTTATTCCCCAAATTTCTGCTGTTATGGGTCCTTGTGCAGGCGGAGCAGTTTACTCGCCAGCCATGACCGATTTTATCATCATGGTGAAAGATACAAGTCACATGTTTATTACTGGACCAGAAGTCATCAAGACAGTCTTAGGGCAAGAAGTTGATTTTGAAGAATTGGGTGGCGCCTTGACCCACATGCAGACGAGCGGCGTTTGTCATTTCATGGCTGACAACGAACAGGAATGCATCGAACTCATTAGAAGACTTCTCAGCTACCTACCTTCCAACAACATGGAAGACCCCCCTATCGAAGAAACTGGCGATGACCCAAACCGCATTGACGAGAGCTTGGAAGAAATTGTGCCAGACGATCCAGACAAACCATACGACACAAAAGAAATAATAGCCACAGTCATGGACAACGGGGAATTCTTGGAAGTTCAGCCTCTTTGGGCGCCAAACATAGTAGTAGGCTTTGCAAGATTGAATGGACGTTCAATAGGAATCGTGGCAAACCAGCCAAAATACTTCGCGGGCACCTTAGACGTAAAATCTTCAACCAAAGCAGCAAGATTCATACGGTTCTGCGACGCCTTCAACATTCCAATCATCACCTTCGAAGATGTCCCCGGCTTTCTACCAGGCATAGACCAAGAACATGGCGGAATAATACGCCACGGCGCAAAACTACTCTTCGCCTACTGCGAAGCCACGGTACCAAAAATCACTGTCATAATTCGCAAAGCATATGGAGGGGCATATGATGTCATGGGCAGCAAACACTCCGGCGCAGACATAAACTACGCCTGGCCATCTGCAGAAATCGCTGTTATGGGTCCAGCAGGAGCAATCAACATCATTTTCAGGAAAGACATAAAAAAATCGAAGGATTCAAAGAAGAGGAAGAAAGAGTTAGCGATGGAATACCGTGAGAAGTTTGCGAATCCCTATATTGCTGCAGAGAAAGGCTATATTGACGACATCATAGAGCCGTCACAGACAAGACCTAAACTCATCAGTGCCCTAGAAATGCTGGTCACTAAGCGTGAGTCGCGACCACCTAAGAAACATCCAAACATTCCTCTTTGAAAATGCGAATGCTGCTTTCTAATGCCCTACAACGTCTATCCGTGAGAGTCTTGATTCTCTGGAACAACCGTGTTTTGTTCGGTTATTCTTCGCTTCTGAAATTTAATCAATTGATATGAAGGTTTCTATCCGATTTTTCAAGAAAAAAGTTTGGCATTAACTCAATCTCCAATACAAGCTCTAAAAATGGCATTATGATTAGAAGCAAGGCTATAACTTTAAGGCTATGTGGTAAAACTTCGTTTCTTTTTTTATTTAATCTCGAAATTTCCTATGCCAAAAGAGTAAGTTAAAATATTAGCCTAGGATTGTAACTAATCTTCAATACCATTCAAGCGGGATTTCTCTTGGCTAGAACCGTCAAAATAACCGACACAACCTTCAGAGACGCCCATCAGTCCTTAATGGCAACTCGCATGAGAACCGAATCCATGGTTCCCATAGCCGAAAAAATAGACCAAGTGGGATTCTTTTCTCTCGAAGTTTGGGGAGGCGCCACCTTCGACGTCAGCATCCGCTACTTAAACGAAGATCCTTGGGAACGCCTTCGTACACTGAAGAAACACGTTCAAAAAACGCCCCTGCAGATGCTTCTGCGGGGACAAAACTTGGTAGGCTACCGAAACTACCCCGACGATGTTCTAATCAAGTTTATAAAAAAAACCGCAGAAAACGGCATAGACATATTCCGCATCTTCGACGCCTTAAACGACACTCGCAACCTAGAAATCGCTATAAAAACCGTTAAAAAAGTCGACGCCCACGCTCAAGGCTCATTGTGTTATACTATAAGCCCTGTCCATACAACAGATTACTACTTGAAAGTAGCCAAGCGTTTAGCCGAGCTTGACTGCGACTCAATATGCGTCAAAGACATGGCGGGCATGCTCATGCCCCAAAAAGCCTATGAACTTGTTTCAGCCTTGAAGAAGGAAGTCGGCTTACCAGTTCACATGCACTGCCACAGCACTAGCGGCACGGTTATGATGACCTACTTACGTGCTTGCCAAGCTGGAGCCGACATTCTAGATGCCGCTTTCTCGCCTTTAGCTGGGGGCACGTCACAACCGCCCGTTGAAAGCATAGTAGCCGGATTAAAAGATACTGAGTATGATACAGGACTTGACATGGAATTATTAGTCGAGATTGCTGAATACTTTCGTGGTTTGCGAGAAAAATATTACGACCCCCTCCGCTTGATTAGCCCCTTAGCCGAAAGAGTAGACACGTCTATCCTAAAGCATCAGATTCCCGGAGGAATGTTTTCTAACTTAATTTCGCAGTTAAAGGAACAAAACGCCCTCGACGAGCTTGACATGGTTTTAAAGGAGGTTCCACATGTTCGAGAAGAGCTGGGATATCCGCCTCTTGTTACCCCTACCAGTCAACTGGTTGGGACACAAGCTGTTTTTAACGTTTTATCGGGTGAACGCTACAAGATCGTGTCTAAGGAAGTGAGAAATTACGTAAAAGGATTCTACGGGAAACCGCCCGCACCGATAAATAAGAAGATAAAGAAAAAGATAATTGGCGATGAAAAACCAATCAAATGCCGCCCAGCAGACCTGCTTAAATCGGAACTTGGCAAAATATCCAACAAGATTAAGCCCTACATACAAAGCGAAGAAGACGAACTGACTTATGCCTTGTTCCCAAAAGTCGCGGCAGATTTCTTCAAAAAAAGGGAAGCAAAAAGAAAAGAAAAAGATGCGGCTTTAACTCCAGAACAACAGGAACTAGAAGAAATTGCAGCGCTGTCAGTAGCAGTCGCAGCATTTCTGAAAAGCACTCATGAGGTGAAAGCAGTGATTCCAATCAGAAAAGCTGGAATGGAAAGACTTTCACCATGGGTTTTGTCAGCTAGACAAAAACTAGTCAGACAAGGTGGCTGAGTGTGCCCGAATACAACATAATGATTGAAAACAGGGCCTATAGAGTGGAGCTTGTCAAAAGAGAGGGTGAACAGCTGTTTAAGGCAAAGGTCAACGACAAGCCAGTTGAACTGAAATTAGAGAAAAGCGAAACAGGTGCCACCTCGCCTTTTACTCTTGATGTTGGAGAGAAAACATATCGGGTTGAACTGGAAAAAATTAACAGACGTTCACCTTTTACTTTGAAAGTTAACAACGCGCTTTTTAAGGCTCAACTTATGGAACCTGCTAAGAGAATGGCTGCTCAAACACCTACCGTGCAAGTCGTGGCAAGAGCTGAAAGACGTCGAGGAACAGTTGTTGAGGAAGGGGCTGTGGTGTCCCCTATGGCTGGAAGAATTGTCTCAGTCAAGGTAAAGAAAGGCGATGTTGTAAAAGCTGGCGATGTAGTTTGCATTCTTGAGGCAATGAAAATGGAAAACGAAATCACGGCTACAAAGGCTGGGAAGGTTCAGGAAGTAAATGTTGCAGAAGGAACTCCAGTAAACGACGGAGAAATTTTGATCATAATAAAATAGCTGCTGGTTATTTTATTGATATAATGACTGAAATGTCATTGACGTTGGTTCTTGTAAGACCTGTGAAAATGAGGTCGTCCAGTTTTGAGAAGAAATTGAAGGAGTCGTTGTTTGCAAGAAAGTTTTTAGCATTCAACCCTTGTTCTTGAGAGCGGATTATGGTTTTTCCGTCTGCTAAGGCGCCTGCTGCTTCTGTTAGTCCCTCTATGCCGTCGGTGCTGAAGGAAGCAATAACAACTCCGTTCATGTCCGAAATATTCAAGGCTGCACTTAACGCAATTTCTTGATTTCTCCCGCCCTTCCCGTCTCCAACAACAGTAACCGTTGTTTCTCCGCCAGCAACAATTCCACAAGGTTTAGGTAACGGATGTCCAGAAGCCCCAACCTCTTTTGCTATAGAGGCTAATACTGTTCCCACATGTCTTGCTTCGCCTTCAAGAGAAGCCGTGAGAAGGAGCGAACGTAAACCCATTTTTTGAATCTTGTTGCAGACAGCTAAAGTTGCCGAGCGATTATTTCCAACAACAACGTTGTAGACTTTACTAAACACCTTGTCTCCTTTCTTAGGTGTTTCCGCGATCAAATCTTTCTGCCCCTCAACAAGCACGGTTCTAACGGATTGCGGCATGTTCGCCCATAGACTGTATCGTCTCATGATTTCTATCGCGTCGGCAAAAGTGGTCGAGTCGGGAACGGTGGGACCTGATGCGATGAAATCTAAAGGATCGCCTATTACGTCTGATAATATAAGGTTGACAATTGTGGCGGGATATGCCTTTTTTGCCAGCCAACCCCCTTTAAAAGCTGAAATATGCTTCCGCACGGTGTTAACCTCATTTATTGTGGCACCAGACTTCAACAACGCCTCGGTAACTTGCCGTTTGTCGTTGAGAGTTATTTTGCCTCTGGGCAGCGGCATCAAACTCGACCCGCCCCCTGAAATTAAACAGATGATTAAATCGTTTTTCTCAGCTTGGCTGACAAGATTCAACATTTTTTCTGCGCCTTTCATTCCCGCGTCGTCAGGAATCGGGTGGCTAGCCTCTTGAAACTTGATTCTGCGAGTTTTATAGGGGCCACTGTTGTGGGGAACGTTAACGATTCCGCTTGATATTCGATTTCCAAGAACTGACTCCAGAGTCTCAGCCATCTTTCCGCTTGCCTTTCCACCTCCAACAACATAGATGCGATGAAACTTTTGTAAACCAAATCTGTGCTGACCGATTCTTAATGTGCTGCCTTTCACCGTGACCTTTGACTTGATTATCTCTTCGGGGTCTGCTGCTTCCAACGCTGCTTCTAAAGCTTCTAGGGCCAGTTTTCGAGCTTTTCTGTCAAGCTTGGATTTCGCGTTTTCTATGAGAGTCTTTTTGTTTTTGATTATTACCATAGCTCTTTCGCCAGTGTTTATATTCTTTAGTCAGTAAACGTAATAAATTTGACAGTGCTATTTGAAGAAACATTGAGGCGTTTGATAATGCAGAAACCTAGAGTATACGTTACCAGAGAATTGCCAGAAAGAGGATTGCATATAATAAAAGAACGATTTGACGCGGAAATTTGGCCTGAATACGCTCCGCCGCCAAAAGAAGTGATTATTGAAAAAGCCGCTAAAGTTGACGCGTTAGCCACACTATTGTCAGATAAGATAGACGCAGAAGTGTTTGACGCAGCACCTAACCTTAGAATCGTTTCTCAACTTGCTGTCGGATTTGACAACATCGACGTAAAAGAAGCTACAAAACGGGGAATCTATGTTACCAATACTCCGGGCGTGTTAACCGAGACCACCGCCGACTTCGCTTGGGCGCTTCTAATGGCTGCAGCGAGAAGAGTTGCCGAAGCTGACAGATATGTTCGTGCTGGAAAGTGGAAAGTTGGGTGGCATCCTGCTATGCTTCAAGGTAGAGATGTTTATGGCGCAACTTTAGGAATCGTTGGTTTGGGAAGAATTGGCTCATCCATCGCAAAAAGAGCTAGAGGGTTCGACATGAAAGTTCTCTATTACGATGTGATTCGCAGACAAGACCTTGAAAAGGAGCTAAAAATAGAGTACGTAGAAATCGACACGCTGCTACAAAAAGCAGACTTTGTAACAATTAACGTCCCGCTGCTTAAAGCCACATACCATCTAATAGACGAGAAAAAACTCAGACTAATGAAGAAAACAGCCATCCTAATTAACAATGCAAGAGGACCAGTCATTGACGAAAAAGCACTTTATAAGGCCCTGAAGGAAGGATGGATTGCTAGTGCTGGCTTAGACGTTTTTGAGCAAGAACCCACACCACAAAGTAATCCGTTGTTAACACTTGAGAATGTAATCGTGGCACCCCACATATCCAGCGCTAGCTTTGAGACACGGTCAAGAATGTCAGAAATGGTGGCTGAGAACCTAGTAGCCTTTTTTGAAAGCAGAATTCCTCCAAACCTCGTGAACAAGGACGTTGTGGGAATCAAAAAGCCTGGTCAAAAATAGCCTAACACACCTCTTCTTATCACGTTCTTTCGATTATCAATGAGAAAAAGAGAAAATGAGGGTTTATTGGAGTATTTTGTAGACCGTGTCACCTTCTCTCACACGGTCATCCACTTTCAATCCGAAGCTTTGCCCTGCCTCAGCTTTTTCCACGCTTTCATGTTCTATTTGCATCGAATTGACGGTTTGTTCAACCTTCGTTGTCATACCCTTTATGAGAATACGATCTCCCACGGAAAGCGTGTCGCTCAACTCGACAACAGCTACGCTTATTTTCGTGAAGTAATGAATCACAATGCCAACTTCCTTAATCTCGTGTTCACCCAACTCTCTTCCACCTAACAAAGCAGACAATATAACAGAATAGCCACAGCTAAATATAACTTACCAAACCTTCCCTATCAAACATGCGGAGAGATTAACATGGACTTCAGCCTCAATCAAGAACAGGAAATACTCAGAAAAACAATACGCAGCTTTGCTGAAAAGGAACTTGCGCCAAAAGCTTCTGAAATCGAGGGTAAAGGCGAGTTCCCGCGTGACATTATTGAGAAAATGGCGAATCTAGGGCTCATAGGAATCGTAATTCCTGAAAAATACGGCGGCTCTCCTATGGGGCACCTAGCGCGTGTAGTAGCTATAGAAGAGATTTCGCGGGTTCACCCTTCTATGGGACTGTTTCTTCAAGCAACACCCATGGGTCTCTGGACAATACTCCGCTTCGGAAGTGATAAACAAAAACTCAGATATATTCCGCCCGTGGTCAAGGGAGAAGAAATCATGTGTATGGCAGTCACTGAACCCACAGGTGGTTCAGATCCCACAGCAATTAGAACCGTAGCCAAAGGCGACGGAAATGAATACGTGATTAACGGAAGCAAGTGCTTCGTCACAAACGGAGGCGTAGCAGACAGTTGTGTTTTCGTTGCCAAAACGGGGCATAAATCGGGAAGCCTCAGCGTTTTTGTGGTTGAGAAAGGAACACCGGGCTTCAAGTGTGGAACAAGAGAGAAGCATATGGGTTTTCAAAGCATGGAAATTACTGAATTGTTTTTTAAAGATTGCCGAATTCCTAAAGAGAATCTTATTGGCAGAGAAGGAGATGGGCTGAAAGCCGCACTTGCATCAATTTCTGAAATTGGCAGAATAGGTAACGCAGGTGTAGCCTTAGGAATCGCAGAAGCTGCTTACGAGACAGCGTTACAATTTGCTATGGAAAGACGATTGTACGGGAACCCGATTTTTCAGCTTCAAACTATTCAGTTTATGCTTGCAGACATGGATGTTGAAATTGAGGCTGCAAGATGGTTGGCCTATTATGCGGCGTGGCTCTTGGATCACGGAAAAACAGGTAGAGAAATTGCCAAGGAGATTGCGAGAGCGAAGCTTTACACGGCTGAAGTTGCCAGAAAAACTGCTGTTAACGCAGTTCAAATTCACGGAGCTTATGGAACATTGCCTGAGTTCAAAGCGATATGTTATCTGCTAGACTCTCTAGAAACAATTGCGGCGGGCGGAACAAGCGAAATAATGCGCATAATAATAGCGCGGAACTCACAATAGCTGGAAATACATGGCAAGCACGAATTTTTTCTTATGTACGCGAGAGCAAGATACTTCACGAGGTATACCCCAGTCCACCGTGTACATAAAAAGGGAAAAAGGGTTGGAACAACTTTGGCCCACATTCATCACGGAGCTAGACTTGTTCCTTTTCTGCTTTGGTTTCTGTCTTGACATCTATATTGTTCTAAACTCGGTGTGCAGTTGCATTCACAATCTGGTGTTCTCAACCTGTCTCTAATATGGTCTCTTGTCTGAAGCATGCCACCATCACATTCGCAGTCTTTAGTCCTCAGTCTATCTCTGTCCTGTGCTTGAAGCAAATCGCCATCGCTAGTTCCGTTAACGTGGGCTTGAATTGGTGTAGCCAGCAAAGCGATTGATACGGCACCTAGCACTAGAGCCATTCCTACAATCATTTTCATTTTACCTCTCATTATTTTCCACCTCCATTTTTTTGCTTACAAGAAAACAATGGTTCTCGCGTGGTTTAGATGGTTGGTGTAACAAAACGTTTCAGATTTTGAAACACCTTATAAACAGCTTTTCTTCTTCATATTCTATGAGTGAAACATGCGTTCTAAGACTTTGATTTCTATTTTAACAGTTGCACTTGTTGTCAGTGTTCTTGGTTTTTTCATTTTCGCATTTGAAGGAGGACTTGGCGGAAGAGGTCACGGAATGGCCCCAGAGGTTCCACAGTCTTTTTGGCTTGTTATGTTTGCTGTACCACTTGTCATAGCAGTGTCGGTGTTAGGATATTCTTTAATCTTTCCAGAACTTAACATAGAGAAAACGAAGGAAAAAACTTCGCGACGAACTGTGGAAAAAGGAGAACCCGTCCTTGATGCCATTTTGCGAGTTTTGAATGAAGATGAGAAAAAAATAATAGAAACTCTGGTTGCGGAAGGTGGCACGATGTTACAGAAAGATATTCGTTGGAAAACTGGTCTGTCTCGAGTAAAGACCCATAGGATACTCTTTAGGTTAGCTGGAAGAGGGATTGTCTCGGTCGAGAAGTATTACAACACAAACAAAATAGTCTTGGCAAGCTGGCTTATGAAGGAAAAGAAAGAATCTTAACTCTTGTTTTTTTTTGTCACAGAGCGCGCCACAGGGTGGAGAGACCTTATCAAACAGGATATATGTGCTTTTCTGCATCTTCCCTTTTTTTCAAATTAGGCAGCGCTATTGTCGCAAAGCTTGTCCTTGCTACAGTTTGTTCTGATGTTCAACTTTGCAAACTCATTATTTAATATTTTTCACTGATATAAATATTTAAATCGATGTTTTTAGATATACATTCAAACGCTTGGCAAGATGGTTTAACGTACATGATACTCCCACTCATCCTTTTGGCGCTTGGTTTAGTGGGTCTTTTTTTGGGTTCGCAACTATCCGTAAGAGGTTTTGAGAACATAGCACGCCACTTCGGACTCTCTCATCTGTTCATAGGGTTAACGATAGTAGCCATAGGAACCTCTTTGCCAGAAATAGCGGTCAGTGTAGTAGGAGCCATAGATATACTTGCGGGTGCTGAAATGGCTGCGGTTTCTGGTATCGTGGTCGGCAACAAAATCGGTTCTTACATCAACCAAGTCACCATAATTATGGGTATCGTAGGGCTTGCTGGAGCAATGTCCATAACCAAACGGGAACTGAAGAGGGAGGGAACCATGCTAATTCTGTCCATAATTCTCTTTGCTCTAGTCGCCTTGGACTTGAAAATAACTCCTCTGGAAGGAGTTGTTGTCACACTCGCTTATCTGCTATACTTCATTTACCTCGTCAAACAAGAAGTACACCCTTCCAAATCAACCCCTAAAGTAGAAAAAGAAAAACCAGAAATGCACCTCGTCAAAGATCTCTTGATGATCCTCATTGGGATGGGTATTCTCCTTTTGGCTGCAGAATTTGTTGTTGAAGGAAGTGTTCAACTGGCTGAGTTATGGCATGTCCCCCCTTCTGTTGCGGGGGTGCTAATAGTTGGCTTAGGCACAGGTTTGCCAGAACTCACAATCGCCATAATCGCCTTGCGGAGAGGCGCAGCAGGCATAGCGGTGGGCGACATGGTTGGGAGCAACATCTGCGACATCCTCTTCTCTTTGGGTGCAGGGGCCATGATCTCCGGGTTTACAGTTAATCCTGTGCTGTTATGGTTTGACATTCCCTTCATGTTCCTGGTAGCTTTTCTTGTGATAGGTTTGTTTTTGAGGAATATGCGACTTGAAAGGAAGGAGGCGCTGGTGCTCATACTCGTTTACGTGTCTTATGTGTTTTTGAAACTGACGTTTTTCATGGGAGGTTAGATGGAGAGGAGGAAGAGAGACATCTTGATAAAGACCGAGAAAACAAAGCAACTATTGATGAACACGATATTAAGATTGCTGGAGCAACACGGAGGACTAACCTGTTTTGAACTGACATATCGAATGAAATTTTGTGAGGGCGGCACGACAACCAACTATGACAGGAGAAGAATCGTTAGGTATCTGCTGTTACTGAGGAATTTAGATAAAGTCGAGTTCGATAAGACAACTAAGATTTGGAGTCTAAGGTGGCTTAAACGGGCGGTTAGATAGAAACATGATAAAATTATTGGAAAGGCCTGATGTAGTTGCTATTTCCGTAATAACATCGCTCTCCTTGGCACTCTTAGCCTATAACCATCTGATTATTGGATTCCTCGACTACAGCTTGCTTTTCCTATGCATCGTCATTCTATGCATTATCTACCTACTTGCTTTTATCTTAGCATTAGCTCTTTCAAATTCCTCGCGAGGAGGGGTCAAGTGAAAAAGAAACTTACTATCACACATCTTTGGATGTTTGCTTGCGTTGCTTACGGATCCGCTATCATCATGGCTTTCCAAGGAAGGATTGTAGGCTCTATTCTTTCTGCAGTGTTGTGTCTGTCGCTGTTGACTTGCACAAGGTGGGTGAGAGACAACGGAGAAGTTGAAATTCGGCGTTCTGAATGATAGGTTAAGTAGCGGTAGCAAATGGCACTAGCCTCGAGTGACACGGCTGAAAACCAATGAGCCCAGAGGATTTTACACATTCAAACTTCCTAAGAGAAGAAAGAAATGAATAACAAGAGCGTCTAAATATCAACCTTTACCAAAACCCGACACTTACTAGTGACCAACAGAGAAAGACGCGCGCGAACCTGCGATTAGAGACATATGAAAATTTATATTAAGCTAAACGTACTGCTATAATCCAAATGAGTGCGGAAGATGAAAACACCGTCTTCTCAACGTGGTTGACGCATGATAGAACGCGTTAAAACTTTCTTCCGGAGAACTAGACAGTATATACAGATTACGCAAATGACCCCTATTGCTAGAAGATACTTTATCAAGGACGGTTTTGACGGCTCAATGACCATGCTGGGTATTATTATAGGCTTTTGGAGCGTGGGAGTCACAAAGCCTGAAATAATCGTCACCGCGGGGTTAGGGGCATGTCTAGCTATGGGGATATCCGGCCTTTTCGGCGCCTACATGACTGAAAAAGCTGAGAGACAGAGACAGCTTAAAACGCTCGAGGCTGCCATGCTCACCGATCTCAGCGGCTCAATACACAATGATGCTTCTGACTTTGTTTCTATGTATGCCGCATTTATTGATGGTTCATCACCTGTATTGACGGGGGTGATTTCTCTTGTCCCCTTCATTCTCGCGTTGACGGGAACGTTTCTCATCGGGGACGCTTACATTGTCTCGGTCATTCTCACCTTAATCACATTGTTTTCTTTAGGCCTTTATCTGGGGAGAATCGCGAAGGCGAACATTTTGTTATACGGCGCCCAGATGGTTGCCATCGGAATAGTCACAGTAGCCATATTCCTTCTACTAAGCGCCATTTAACCTTTCTACTGACCAAATCGCCTTCAATCGCCTTCAAGTCACCCAAATTTTGAGACCACAAAAGCCGGGACAACATGTACGACTTGTAGCAAACAAAAGTGCCTAATCGCCTTAAGTTGATGTTTTTTGATGAGCTTTCCTCTGACAGCAACTTTTCTAGATAAACACGGCGCGAATAAAAGATAAAGCCAGAGTTAGATGTTAAAGGCTGTAACCGAATTGGTTGTTCAGACAGAGGCGCAAACGTCGCCATCATTTAAATATCTAATACCGATGAATATTTTTAAAGAATAAATATTATGTAATTTCATAAGTGCATGAAACGATAATGGAGGAAAACAGAGTACGCCTAAACCCCTCAAAATGAGTGTTTGCATCGTAGATGCCCCCGACAAGATCCGATTACTCGCCGACTTCACGCGAACGGAAATTCTACAGCTACTGTGCGAACATCCCATGACAGAGGCTCAACTCTCCGACGAACTCGGTCTGACAAGAGCCGCGATTGGCTATCACCTCAAGCTGCTGATGAAGGCCCAACTCATTTACTTAGAAAGAGTTGAGCCCGAGGAACATGGCATCTTACAGAAATTCTACAGCCCTGTAGCGGCTTTCTTCATAGTAAACTGCGATCATATACCAAAGGATGTTAAGAGATTCTTTATACAGATGCAGATTGTGAATCTAAGAGGAATCTTCATCGCTTTCCAGCTGCAACACCGTTTCTTTGGCGTCTCACCCGAGACCCTTGAAAAGTTGGCTCTGATGATGCTCAAGCAACTTGAGAATACCGGCCGAAAATACTCAAAAGAGGGCCCAGTAGAAAACGCTGAGACCCTAAAAGTAAAGATATACGCCGAAGCCCTCAGAGTCCTTACTAAACAAGACGAGTGGCACGCCCTATTCAGAAAGTCCAGAGAACCTAAACTTTAGAGAACTCTGCGCGGCGCTCGCACATTAAGCGGAACGCCTACAAAATTTGCGTAGCATCTTGCCAAATGTAAACGTTAAATAGTTTATTGCTTTTAGTAGTCTTCTCTGGAGAGAGAACGGGAATGTCTTCAATATTTGCGAGAAGAATGCAAGATCTAGGCACAGAAACCGCATTTGAGGTGCTTGCAAAAGCTAAAGCCTTAGAAAAACAAGGTCGCGAAATAATCCACCTCGAAATTGGTGAGCCAGACTTTGATACACCTAAAAATATCAGAGACGCAGCAACAAAAGCCATGAACTCCGGCTATACGCATTATGTTCCTGCCGCTGGAATTCCTGAACTGAGAGAAGCCATAGCAGAACACATCTCAGAAACAAGACACATTACAGTAAACCCTGAAGAAGTTGTTGTGACACCTGGCGCCAAGCCAATAATATTCTTCGGCATACTGGCTTGCGTCGAAATAGGTGACGAAGTGATGTATCCAAACCCGGGGTTTCCAATATATGAATCTCTGATAAAATTCATCGGCGCGAAACCAGTGCCCATGCCACTGAAAGAAGAAAACGATTTTGCAATAGACACAGTGGACACATTGGAAAAAATCTCAGACAAAACCAAGATGATTATTCTTAACTTTCCAGAAAACCCCACAGGCGGCGTGTTAACAAAAGAGAACTTGGAAACTATCGCTGACAAAGTCAAAGACAGAGACGATTTGATTATAGTTTCAGATGAAATGTACAGTCGGATGATTTACGAAGGTGAGCATAGAAGCATTGCTTCACTTCCAGGAATAAAAGACAAAACAGTGATAATAGACGGGTTCTCAAAAACATACGCTATGACTGGGTGGCGACTGGGTTACGGAGTTATGCCAAAGAACCTGGCAGAAAAAATCACGCAGCTCATGATAAACTCTAACTCTTGCACTTGTGCTTTCTCACAGATGGCGGGCGTCGAAGCTTTACGTGGTCCTCAAGATGAGGTAAAAAGGATGGTGGAAGAGCTAAAGCGAAGACGCGAAGTCATAGTATCTGGCTTAAACAGAATAGAGGGCATAACCTGCAAGAAACCTCAAGCTACGTTCTATGTCTTCCCAAACGTGAAAGAAGTAAACATGGACAGCCGAAAACTACCGGACTTTCTGCTTAATAAGGCAGGCGTGGCCACGTTGTCAGGCACGGCTTTCGGCGAGTATGGCGAAGGCTACATGCGATTCTCATTTGCCAACTCTATTCCTAACATCGAAAAAGCCTTGACACGGACAGACGAAGCACTTCAAACTCTCTAAACTCTTCTTTTTTTATCGGCTCTCACTAGATGACCAGCAAACAGTTAGCTATTTAGATGAAGCGCTCTTTGTTTTCTAGAAACTTAATTGAATATTTTTCCCATTAGCATCGAACGTTGTAGGAAAAATTTCTCTGTTGGACTTTCGCTTCTTCAACTAACGCCGTATATATGTTCTTAGCGGTTCTTTCCTTTAATTTCCCTTCTGCGCCCTCTTCATAGCTTATCGAAATTGACTAGAAAATAGTTAATGGCTTGTATTCACCATAAACTTCCCGCAGAACGTCGCATATTTCACCTACTGTAGCATATTCCTTAACAGCCACTAAGATAGGTGGCACAAGGTTTTCTGTTTCCTCTTCAGCCAAATGACGCAAAATTTCAAGAGCGTCCCTAACTTTTCGGTTGTTCCTTTCCTTTTTCACGCGGCTCAACCGTTCAACCACTTTCATTTCAATAGCAGAGTCAACCCGCAAAAGCTTGATAGGCACTTCCTCTTCAGTTATGAATTCGTTTACACCAACAATTGTGCGGTCTTTTTTCTCAACTTCTCTTTGGTATTTGTAGGCACTTTCTATAATTTCACGCTGCATGTAACCTTTTTCTATGGTGTTCACCGCGCCTCCCTGTCGGTCGATTTCCTCAATGTAGCGCATAGCATCTTCCTCAATCTGAGTGGTTAAAGCCTCAATGCAATAGCTTCCAGCAGTTGGATCAACAGTGTCCGCAACACCACTTTCGCAGGCAATAATTTGCTGTGTGCGCAGAGCGACAGTTACAGCCTTTTGACTTGGTAATGCGTATGCTTCGTCGAAACTGTTGGTGTGCAAGCTTTGTGTTCCGCCGAGCACTGCTGCAAGGGCTTGAAGTGCAACGCGAACGATGTTGTTGTGGGGTTGCTGTGCAGTTAACGCCACGCCGCTCGTCTGTATGTGGAAGCGCAATTGCCAAGATGAAGGCTTTCCAGCTCCGAATCTTTCTCGCATTATACGCGCCCATAATCGCCGAGCAGCTCGAAATTTGGCGATTTCTTCAAGAAAATTGTTGTGACATGCAAAAAAGAAGGAGAGCCTTCTGGCAAAGTTGTCTACGTTCAAGCCACGGTCAATTGCCGCTTGCACGTAAGCGATGCCATTAGCAAGAGTGAAGGCAACTTCCTGAACCGCTGTTGCGCCTGCCTCGCGAATGTGGTAACCACTTATGCTTATCGTGTTCCAGCGGGGCATGTTCTTGCTACAGTATTCGAAAATGTCCGTGACGAGTTTCATGCTTGGTTTAGGAGGGTAAATGTACATGCCACGAGCCACGTATTCTTTGAGAACGTCGTTTTGAACGGTGCCACCTAGGGTCGACGGGGAGACCCCTTGTTTTTGTGCTATGGCGACGTACATGGCCAGAAGCACTGCGGCGGGCGCGTTTATCGTCATGCTCGTCGATACTTTATCTAGGGATATCTCTTCAAACAAGAGCTCCATTTCCTTCAATGTGCCAACGCTTACCCCTACTTTTCCAACTTCACCCAGCGCCAGAGGATGATCACAGTCCAATCCAATCTGTGTAGGAAAGTCAAAAGCCACGCTTAAGCCAGTCTGGCCCTGATGAAGCAAGTATCTAAAACGCTGATTTGTCTGCTCTGCTGTCCCAAACCCCGCGTATTGCCGCATAGTCCAAAATCGAGCACGATACATTGTTGGATAAACACCGCGAGTATAAGGGTATTCACCTGGAAAGCCTAAATCTTGAATGTAGTCCAAGTCTTTTGCTTCAAGGGGAGTATAGAGTCTTTCAACTGTGATGTTTGAGCTGGTCCGAAACTTGTTCTTTCTTTCTGGAAGACGCGTCAGAGTTTTTTCTACCGTCTCCTTTTCCCATTTCTCCTTTTTCCCTTTGAGATATTCGGAATCTTGCGGGTTCGTCAATCTGGTTTCACCGCTCTATTGCCATTATATTCTAATGTTCTTAGATTGATATGTTATTGTTCCTTATTGTATATTCTTGATGCCTTGTAGTTTGTGTTTGGAATTTGGGGCGTAAGGATGCTGGACTACGTCCTAGGTTTTTCCGGTTATTTTCATTTTTTCGGCTCTTATTATGGGGCTTTGAACGGATGGTATTCCCCATGACTCGAGGATTTTGAACTCTCTGCTTATGCCAGAGATGTTCTTCATAAGTTCGTATGAGTTGCCTGAAATCATAGTTCCAATAAGAGGATGCTTTATTTCTCCATTTTCAATCAAGAAACCTTGCTTAACGCTGCCAGAGAAGTTACCGTTACTGAGCTCTGTATTACCTGAGAAGCGCCCTACAAGGACTCCTTTATCAACCTCTTCGATGAGCTGCTCTTTTGTCCAGTCGCCTGATTTTATGATAAGGTTGCTGGGAATCAATTGTGGAGGAGATTCGAATGGTAACGATGGAACAAAGAATAAACCTAGTCGCCTTCTTGAAGCGTTGCCTGTGCTTTCTGTTCCTTCTTTCTTTGAGGTGTAGGTGTTGAATAGGAAGTTCTTCAAAACTCCTTTCTCCAGAATCGACGTTCTCTTTCTTGGATTACCCTCGTCGTCAAAAGTCTTGGTCATCATCCCTCCTTCCAGTAGACCATCATCGATTACATTCAGTTGTGGAACCGCCAGTTCGCTTCCAATCTTTCCCTTAAGAGGACTTGCATTTCGTTGGACATTATCGCTCCTGACGCCGAAGGCTAAGGTCCCGCCTATCAGTTCTGCCGCTGGAGCGAAATCTAAAATAACGGTACCTTCGAAGGAATCTATTTTTTTGGCCCCAAACTGCTTCACTGCTTTTTCAGCAAAAGTTGTTCCGATCTTTTCAACGTTTAGATCTAGTTGGCGTGAGTAGCCCTCTTCTGCTACGAAAGATGTTACTTCACCATTTTCTCTCGCTAGACCTGATATAAAGACTCCCATAAATGTTCCTTCTTCAACCACATCTACGCCCTCAGTATTTGCCAAAGCCTCCTCTTCGACTCGAATTTCCATTCCACCCATATCAGCTCTCACTCGTTGATCATAATTCAATGCTGTATCAAGCATGTTTTTCGTCATTTCTACAGCGTTTTCAACTTGAAAATCCACAATTCTCTTGTCGTAGATTCCTTCAGCTTTCAGGAAAGGTTTCGGATGTGGTAGGATATTGTTGGGGTCAGGAATACTGGCTTTAGCTATGTGGTAGGCGTTTTCAACTATTTGTTTGACTTTTTTTTCTGCCAGCTTGTCGATATGCGAGAAGCCACATGCATTATCTCTTATTATTCTAATCCCGACTCCGCCAATTTCTTGGACAGATTCATTGGAGATGGCGCCCTGTTCAACATGGACCATGATGCTTTTCTGTTTTAGCACGTATGCTTCAGCAGCGTCAGCCCCAAGTTTTCGGGCGTATCGAACAGCTTTTTCTGCAATTATTGAGACTTCCATTTTCATCACACTCCGCCGAAAAGCATTTTGCAGCGTACAGTTGGACCTCCAGCGTCCACTTTGGCTATCTGCATCTTTCCACAGTAACCTCTTCCCAACTCAAGGCTGAAATCTTTGCCCAATGCATCTACACTCTTCAGCACATCATAAGCACTGCCAGAAATAGTTACTCCTCTGAAAGATTCTCCAATCTCTCCGTTACGTATTTTGCAGGCTTCTTGAACGCCAAACATAAACTCAGCGTTGCTGTCAGCTTGCCCACTGCCAGAACCGAATAGAACAAGTCCGTCCTTCGTATCTTGAATTATTTCTTCTCTATCCCAATCTCCCGCTTCAATATACGTTGCCCTCATTCTAATCAAAGGTATATCACGGTAATTCCATGCCCGGCTATTACCTGTTGGCTCCACGTTGAATTTGGCAGCAGTTTCTCGGCTGTGTAAATAGCTTTTCAAAACGCCTTTCTCTATAACTACCGTCTTTTTCCCTTCTACTCCCTCATCATCGAAGGGAACCCAACCCGCACACCAAGGAATCGTGCCATCGTCAACCAATGTTACCATGTCACTTGCCACCTTTTCTCCAATCTTTCCAGTTGCTGCGGTGCCAGAGATCACCAAGTCTGCTTCAACAGTATGCCCTATAGCTTCGTGACTCAACAAGCCTACAAGTTCAGGATCTAAAATAGCCACATGCGTACCAGAGGGTACAACTTTTGCTGAAAGCAATCTTACAGCTCTTTCGCAGGCCCTCTTAGCCATTGCCTGAGGGTCTTTTGACCTAAAAATCTCCCATCCTCCTGTACGACACACTCCTTCGAAGACTTCAGTCATAACCCCGCCCTTTTTGGCAATCACCATCATAAAAAGCTCGGGTTTAACATCAAAAAGGTAACAATCAGAGCCTTCAGAATTTATGTAGCGTTTTTCTACCAAATTCTCATCGTACCTGACTGATGTTGAAGCTATCTCGTTTGAATATTCTGTTATGAACTTGTCGAGTTCAAGTACAAGTTTGATTTTCTCTTCAAGAGAATGATCTTTTGGGTCATCTTTTACTTCTGCCACTGCTTTTATTTTTGTTGCCTTAGCGGTGGCGAGTTCGCTCTTTGTAGTCTTTGCTGGTGCTGAGCTTACGGCTAGTCTCACAGCTTCTTCAACCTGATGAAGAAGGGTCGCTCGGTCAAGCAAGCTTGTAACAGCGAATCCCCAACTCCCATTCTTCAACGCTCTAATCCCATAACCTTCCAAAACACCTGAAGTAGCACTATCTAACTCGCCTTTCTTGACATTTGCCATCGTTCTTGATCGCTTTTGGTATCTTACCTCTACGAAGTCAGCGCCTCGTGATAAGCCGTGGTTAATTAGAAATTGTAAATCCTCCATTTTTGAATCCTCGCCTTTCTTATTTCTACATGACTTAATTTAAGTCTAATCTCAGGCTCTTGCAGCAAGATATACAAAAAAGCTGTCTTGAGAGTTGCAAGATTGCAGGTTAGGTTACAGCTTATATCATTCCGCGTTCCTTAAATTAAGGGGAGAATAACAGTTGCAACGTAGGGTTCTGTTTCCCTTCACAGCCATAGTTGAACTGGATAAGTTGAAACTTGCCATGATAATCAACGCGGTCAACCCGAATATTGGCGGATTGCTGATTCGAGGACCAAAAGGCTCTGGCAAAACCACTGCTGTTCGAGCCTTAAGGGATGTTTTGCCAAAAATACAAGTGGCGAAAGATTGCACCTTCAACTGCAACCCCTCTGACTCGTCTAATATGTGCGAGAAATGCAGTGCAACCTACCAAAAAAGCGGAAAATTCCAGATAGAGGAAAGAGAGATGAGGGTAGTTGATCTCCCTCTGGGCGCAACAGAAGACCGCGTGGTTGGAAGCTTAGACATTGAAAAAGCCATAAAACATGGCGTAGAAGCCTTAGAACCCGGCATTTTGGCAGAAGCAAACCAGAACATACTCTACGTAGACGAAATCAACCTCTTACCCGACCACATCGCAGACGATTTGCTCGATGCTGCCGCAACCGGATGGAACGTCGTTGAAAGAGAAGGAATCTCAGTAAGCCACCCCTCACGTTTCATTTTCATAGGAACAATGAACCCCGAAGAAGGGCAACTCCGCCCTCAACTCTTGGACCGTTTTCCACTATCCGTTACTGTCAAAAGAATAGCGTCAGTAGAAGGAAGAATGAACGTTGTGAGGCGAAACCTGGAGTTCGAAGCAGACCCAGAAGTTTTTCTTAAAAAATATGAACCCGTGCAAGACGAATTGAATAATAGAATTGCACAAGCACGAAATATGCTTCCTGACGTTGTGATGCCTGAGAAACTCCTCGAAGCAGTATGCAAGACTTGTTTAGATTTGAAGGTTGACGGTTTAAGACCCGACATAGTCATCAGCAAGGCAGCCACTACACTTGCCGCTTTTGAAGGTAGAAAGGAAGTCTCATTAGAGGACATTCTCATCGCCTCAGAACTTGCCCTGAGCCATCGTACAAGAGAAGGTGGATTCCTCGAACCAGCAACACCAGAAGAAATTAAAGAAGCACTCCTCACCACAGCAAAAGCCGTGGGCTATAATCCATCGAAAACCGAAGAAAAAACCCAAAAGGAAGGCAGCGCGGAAGGAAAGAAAAAGAAGAGGAAAGAGGGGCGCGCTATTGTCTTTATCAAAGGCGATGTGAGCAAGAAGCTTGAAGAATTCTTAGAAAAGAACAAAGGGTTATTCGAAGCTTGGAAAAGATTGTCGCGGTTTTTTGCTACTATAAATAGACTGTTTGGCCAAGTGATATTTGCTTTTGGGCGGAGGGTCAAAAAACAGGTCAAAGACATTCCAAGCGTGAAGGCTGTGGCAAAAAGCGACAAACCTCTCAAAGCGGATGACAAAGACGAAGGAAAGCAGGTTTTTCTGAAGAAAATGAAGGGAATACCATCAGTCAGCCACGCAGCAAAAACTCCTAAGCTAAAAAAAGGATTTTCTCTTTTTAAAATCTTCAAAGGTTCAACGAAGGATTCAGGCGTCCTTTCAAAACTATCTTTCAAAGTAAAGAAAACAAGTAAGGCTACAAGTAGTTTCGCAGGCAAAAGAGCAGAAGCTATAACGACGCTCGGTCGAGGCAGAACTAGTGGATGGAGATTGCCCCATGGCAAACCCCGAGATATACATCTTCCAGCCACCATCCGAGCGGCGGCGAGAAAACAAAAGCACAAAAAGAAAAGTCTCGAAACCGCCCTCGACATAAACCTTCAAGATATTCGTGAAAAGCTAAGGCGTTACAAAGCACCTATGACAATAATTTTTGTTCTAGATTTGAGTGGCTCCATGATGCTTAGCATCGACTCTATAAAAAAAGCTATACTAAAGTTGCATGGAGATGCTTACCGTTACAGAGATCGCGTTGGAATTGTAGCATTGAAAGATACTGGAGCTGTTGTGGCTCAACATCCCATCACAAACCTGAGAGTTGTGGCTAACAAGCTTTTAGGACTGAAAATCAGTGGATACACGCCTCTTGCTGCTGGAATGCTCAAAGCATGGGAAGTTCTAAAAGAATCGAAAAGACGTGCCCCTTCCACAATACCTGCTATGATCGTTATCACTGATGGAGGTGCTAATGTGCCCTTGGTGAGAAGCTTAGAGACTGGCGAAGTTCGATCCATAGAAGAAAAGCGCATAATAGTTCGAGAATACGAAGGTCTTGCCGTTCACGACGCGTTGTCCGTTTCCAAGATGATAAGAAAAGAAGGAATTCACACGATAGTAATCAACACCAACCCTCACATGTACGGTCGAGAAACATACGGCTTTGCAGTAACTGAACTTATAGCCGCCCATACAAACGGAAAGCTTCACACAGTGGGCAGACTAGCTAGTGAACCGGAACTAGTTGAGAGAATTATAGAAAAAATAGGGGAGGATCAGCGCTTAATTGCGCATGAAGCATCTCCAACAGGGTTTGACTAAGCTTCAAGTTTCGCTATTTTTCGATCAAACACCTTTCTTAACATCGAAATTGGCAAGTACCCGTTTGCTGTAATGGTGTCGTGGAAAAATCTCTCGTTGTACTTTTCGCCCATTTTCTGCTTTACTTCCTCTAGCAACTGCAGTATCAGATGTTTGCCTAGGAGGTATGAGAGAGCATAGCCTGGCGTTTGCGTATAGCGACGTACCTCTGCAACAGCACCCTCCTTTGACATTCCAGCCTCTTTCATCAACATGTCGACAGCTTCATCGAAACTCATCTCGCCACGTGACAACCCAACGTCTACAATCATCCTTACCGCACGCCAGATCACATCATTGATTTGTACAAGCTTGGATTCCAAGCTTGTTACGTACCCATGTTCCATCATCATCTGCTCACAGTAATGAGCCCAACCTTCAACTGTCTCTGTTCCATTAGCAAGCATGTGTATAAGAGAACTTCTGTTTGAGACTGTACCTTGAAGGAAGTGCCCCGGAAAAGCTTCGTGAACGGCCGTGTTTCGAATGCTTGCATAGTTTAAATGGTTGCCGATGTTTGCAATGTCTTTGGGGCGGGTGACTATGTAAACCCCTATCATCGGCTTGTCAAATCTCGACGGCATCATCATAGCAGCAAAAGGAATGAGAGGCGCCAAGAATGCTGGAGTTTCCTCAACTATCAACTTGTCTTCTTCATAAACAGTGGCGATGTTGTTCTTAATAATGAATTCTTTTGCCTCTTCCATCACCTTTCTTGTCGCTTCTAAAGCTTCTTCGAAGGTTTTTGGAGCGTTCCCTTCAATCGTTTTCATGACTTCCTTGACGCTTTTACCGGGTGCAATCTGTGCTGCTATACGCTCTCTTTCCTCCTTCAACTCTTTGAGATATTTGACGCCGAGTTGGCAGATTTCTTCCGAGGTCATTCCTAGATCGCGTAGCTGGACCAGCTTCTCAAACTTTTCTTTGCCCAAAGCCCAGTTTTCAGCCGTCTTTGTCTTTAGACTTTGAAGCCACTGCACATGCTTTTGAAATGGCTGCATCAAGTCCATTGAGGCTTTTACTAGTCTTCCGTGAAGCTCCTCAGAAACCCTGCCCTTTGTCGATGCTACTATAAATTGGAATAGCCCAGGAATTTGCTGGGTCGATTCGATGGCGACTTCAGTCCATAGCTTTACGGGTTTTGAATTTTCGAACCTTGACCGAAACTCCTCCAAGTATTGGGGGAGTTTTTGAAGTCTTGCAGTGATGGCATCTATTCGTTTCTCTAAGGGTGCATAGTCTTTAGTGATCATCATAAAGAATATTCCACCGACTTCTTCGAAAGCATCTGGGTTTAGTTCATGCATACGTTGTTCGTAAACTTCGAATTTGCTCATTCCGAGGGCATTTTCTAATACTTGCCAGTCCATCCTATTAGCATCATTTAACGCGTCATAGTCTACTGTTTCTTTCATGCGTTTAACAGATTCTTCAAGCATTTCCAAGTTTTCAAGGACATGCGCGGTATCGCCTTTTGGAAGCAGATAATCATAGGGATCGTGAAGGCCTAAGTAGCTTGCGAAGTGAGGGTTTTTCTCGAAGAACTTGTCGAACATTCCCTTTTTGAGTTCTTCAAACTTTTCGTCTGCACTCAAAGTTATCACATCTAAACCGACAATAAAAGACGCCTTCATAATTAAGCTTTAAATCGTTTTTCGTGTAATATACGAACCATGTCACAAGGAAAAGTCGTTGTTTTTATGGGTTCGAAGAGAGATTACGAGTTTGCCTCTCGCATCAACAAATTCCTGCAAGAAGAAGGTTTTAGTTTAAAATGCGAATACGTAGTCGCGTCTGCTCACAAAACTCCCAAAATACTGTTAGAAGAAGTTGAAAAATACGAGAATTTAAACGGGCACGTGGTTTTCATAACAGTTGCTGGCTTGTCCGATGCTCTATCAGGAGTTGTGGCTGGCGCCTCAAAGTATCCAGTAATTGCCTGTCCGCCTGACTCGGAAAAGTTTTGGTGGGCTAAATTCTTTTCTTCAGCAGTAACACCTCAAGGCATTGCAGTGGCTTATATTCCTAGACCTGAAAACGCCGCACTCGCCGCCGCAAAGATTCTCGCGCTCTTTGACAAGAGCTTACAAAGAAAGGTTGAGGCTTATATGCAAAGTCTTAAAGAAGGAGCTAAAGCTCAAAGGTTAGAGCGGGATTAAAATAAATGAACTTCGACGTCGTCCTCAACACGCATCTTCCACTTCCATCGTTCAAAAAGGGAAAGGTTAGAGACCTTTACGACCTAGGTAAAAAACTGTTAATTGTCTCCACTGACCGCATCTCCGCCTTCGACGTGGTGCTCCCCAATGGCATTCCCTACAAAGGTGAGGCCCTCAGCAGACTCTCAGCCTACTGGTTCAACGAAACAAAAGACATAGTGTCAAACCACATCTTGGAAGTGGTTGACCCGCGAACAGTCCTAGTAAAAAAAACTAAACTGATAAAAGTTGAATTCGTCGTAAGAGGATATCTCTATGGCTCAGCTTGGGAAAACTACCGAAAGGGCAAGCCTATCTGCGGAATACACTTGCCTAAGGGCTTGAAAAAAGCTGAACAGCTGCCTAACCACATTTTAACTCCTACAACAAAAGCAGAAGTGGGGCACGATATGGAAATGACAGATGAAGAGGTAGCGAAGAAAATTGGAGGAGATCTGGCTAGAGAAATCGAAGACGTATGCTTAAAGATTTACGAAAAGGCTTCACGGAAGGCGAAAGCCAACGGCATTATAGTGGCAGATACAAAGATGGAATTCGGCGTCCTCGACGACGAACTCATCCTCATCGACGAGCTGCTGACCCCTGACTCGTCTAGGTTTTGGGCAAAGGAGAAATACGAAGTTGGAAAAAGCCAGCCGAGCTTCGACAAACAGGATGTGCGCGACTATCTTATGTCAATTGGGTGGAACCGGCAACCTCCCGCGCCAAAACTGCCGGAGCATGTAGTTCTTGAGACTTCAAGGAAGTATATTGAGGCTTATGAACGGTTGACTGGCAGAAAATTCTAGGCTCGGTTGTTTGCTAATGGATAAGGCTTTTCTCGGAATTTATGGGCGGTCTTACAAGGATTGGGGTGGCCCTCTTTACAAGACATCTGAAGAAGGTACTTTTAATTGCCCTATGCTTAAAACTCATAAGTTTGCGAAACTAGTTTAGATGCTGAGGTGATTTGTTGTGACTTGTTATTTTAGGCATCTTAAGCGGGTTTTCGAGAAAGTGGGGATGGAAGTCACTAAAGAGAATAAATTAGAGATTGACAAAGTCATCCACGGCATTGTACGTGTAGAGTATAAGAGTTGTCCGGCTGCTTGGAAAGAGGTAAAGAAGAGACTTGTAGAAGGTGAAGAAAATTTTATTTCTGAGTTGAAGGAAGCACTGGCTAAACGTGGACAGGTTTTTTATGCGAATACAGAAGAAGACTTGATCTGATATGTCATTTCGCTTACGCTGTTGAAATTGAGAATTTTGTTCCATGGAAAAAGTATCTTTTGGATTTTCGCTTCTTTGAACCCTATTCTTTTGTAAAATCCTTTGGCTTTCTGGTTTGTATCCACCACGAATAACTTGATTTGTTCATAACCTCTTGAACGTGCGAAATCAATTACGAAGTTAATAAGGCGAGTTCCTATTCTTTTTCCGCGCATGTTTTTAGCTACTACTAACGCGTCCACTAATAATTCCCTTTCTTCAACTTTGTTGTAAAAGATCCAACCTAAAAAGACCACTCTGAAAATCCCAAGTTTTAATTCTTGCAATAGTTGCCAAAAACCTATGTCAATGAACTCTTTCTCCTTAAATTTTAATCCTCCAATTCCCACAATAACCCCTTCATTGACAGCTACTACCGTCCTGTCGTTACGTAAATACTTGGATATTAAAGGAATACTTTTTTTGGGGCCGAAAATATTCTTAAACTTGTCTTCAAAGGCTCCGTAGATAATTTCAGCTACTCTGACCCTTTGATTCTCGGGCACACCGAAAGTTATCTCTAACTCCATTAAATTTCTCACTGCTTATCGATTGATCTCTTGATTTATGTGGTTCTGAGTTCGTTGGTTAAGCGTTCAATTTCTTCTTCTGTGTTGTAGAAGTGAGGGGCAACACGTAGCCCCTTCGAACGCGCCGAAACTATAATCCCCTTCTCTTTCAGTCTTTCCGCCCTCTTCTGCGCCCTATCAACAAGAAAATGAACTATACCCGAACGACACTCTCTATCTTCTGGAGTAGTGAGATGAAATCCTAAACTCTTCACAGAATCCATAAGCAACTCTGTCAAATCCAAAACACGTTTTTGAATATTCTCAATGCCCACATTTAGAAGAAGTTGAATGGCAACCGCCGCCCCCACATAACTTATGAAACTCGGAGAACCTACCTCAAAACGACTGGCAGTCCTGGAAAGCTGTAGTTGCCAAATATCCCAAAACTCAATAGTCTCAAAAACCTCGGGTTTCACGCTTGCCCAACCGATAAACGGCGGTTCAAACCTTTCCACAAGCTCCTTGGGAACATACAAGTATCCTGCCCCAGCAGGACCCAACAGCCACTTATAACAGCTCGCCGTCAAAAAATCCACGCCATTCCTTATTACGTCAACGGGCATAGCACCCAGCGACTGAATAGCATCCACTACAAGATAGGCACCATGCTCATGCACTATCTCAGCCAACGCCTTTAAGTCATGTCTAAAACCGTTCACATACTCCACATGGCTAATGGTAATTGCAACAGTTTTATCGTCAACAGCCTTCTCCACATCCTCAACAAGAACCCTCCCGCCAACACTCTTAACATACCGCACCTCCACGCCAAGCTTCCTTTTAAGCCAAGGATACACTACAGAAGGATACTCCAAATCCGTAGTGACTACATTAGCCCCTCTCGGATATTCAAGC